>JBBRTN010000584.1:0-1505 GCA_038244395.1 Ignavibacteria bacterium | reverse complement strand
TGTAGGAATGCTCATTTATTTTTTATGCAAGGATTTGTGCGAATTAATTTATTGGGTTTAGTATTTACCTGATTCAAATCACAAATTACAAATTACAAATTACAAATTATTCACTTAAAATTTTCCTTTTTATAAGAAGTATAAGGATGTATGAGTAAGGATAAATATGAATTAATATGAAATAAGAATACAGGTCAACGGAGTAGACGTAAAAAGACTTGGCGAAACAGTGGAAGCGATAAGCAAATCCTGACTCGCAATGTTCGGATTCAATCGCAGCCGTCATTCTCCCCGGTGTTTGATATCCTTACAAGCAAAGTTCCGGTCCACATTTCACTTACAAATTAATATAATTAAAAGTACTCCTCACAAAAAGCGGGTTATACAAACCCGCTTTTTTACAGCCAATAAATTACCTATTGAAAAATAATTTAAGAATTATTAAAGAAATTTTTGTAATAAGAAATAATATTCAAAAATATGCAGGTCGTCATTTTGAATTATTATTATTGGATTCAGTAAGATATTCATGAATGAACATCACTGCCATCGAGCCTTCTCCAACTGCAGCTGAGACGCGTTTAGCAGATGAGCTCCTAACATCGCCGGCAGCAAATATTCCCGGACGGCTTGTCTCAAGGAGAAATGGCCGGCGCTCCAGGCTCCAGTGAATTGAATCCTTTATTGATGTGCCGGTTTTAATAAAACCTTTTTCGTCCTTTTCAATTTCGGGAGGAAGCCAGTCTGTATTTGGTATTGCGCCTATGAACGAAAAAATAGAATTGATACTGAGCTCCTGCTTCTTTTTTGTGAGATTATTAATGACGATGATCGACTCGATGTGTTCATCGCCTTTTATTTCCGCAATCTCCGAGTTAACCATCACCTCTATATTTTTACTTTCTTCAATTCTTTCTATTAAGTAACTGCTCATTGTCTGAGAAAGGCTGCTACCACGGATTATCAGATAAACTTTTTCAACACTACCGGATAAAAATACAGTTGCCTGACCTGCGGAATTTCCGCCGCCCACTATAGCTACAGGCTCGCCCTTACACATTGTCACCTCCATATTTGATGCTGCATAATAAACTCCTCTGCCTTCAAATTCCAAAAGGTTTTCAATGCCAAGTTTTTTGTATTCAGCACCGGTAGCTATTAGCAGCGAACGTGTTTTGATTTTTTCTCCGGATTCAAGCTCAATAACATTAATTCCGTTTTCAAAAGAAAGTCCTGTAACGTTTGATGCTATATTAGGAAGAGCCCCGAATTTTCCCGCCTGTAAGGCTGCTCTCATTGCGAGCTCCGAGCCGGATATGCCCGTCGGAAACCCAAGATAGTTTTCGATTTTTGAGCTGGTGCCTGCCTGTCCTCCTGCCGCAGTTGAATCAAGCAGAACAGTTTCAAGCCCTTCTGAAGATCCGTATACTGCTGCTGCGAGTCCTGCCGGTCCGGCTCCAACTATCACAAGATCATGAACAATATTTTTAAATTCTTTTTTTAAT
>JBBRTN010000583.1:0-1511 GCA_038244395.1 Ignavibacteria bacterium | reverse complement strand
TATTTCCGTAGTAGCGCCCGGAAATAAGATTTACGGTCTGGACTTTGAAAATGAGAATAATTATGATGTATACTGGAGCGGGACTTCTCAGTCCACCGCCATTGTAAGCGGCATAGCAGCACTCCTGTTTGCGCAGGATCCGACAAGAACTGCCGAAGACGTGAAAAGAATTATTAAATTATCTTCAAAAGATTTAGTCGGAGATCCAAGAGAAGATAAGCCGGGCTGGGATCAGTTTTATGGATATGGGAGAGTAGACAGTTACTCTGCACTGACTTTTGATAAATATAAGGATGCAATTAACCATGATATTAATAATAATAATGATAATAGTATTAATGATATCAATAATAATAAGAAAAATGAAATTAAGGATAAGGAAAATGATGACTCGACGGACGTCGGCAATAATAAAGACGACAATAGCAATGATAAGCCTGCAAAGGCAACGACTAATAATAAACCTGCAACCTCCGATGACAAGTAGTGAATAGTGAATAGGGAATAACATAAAAGATAAGTAATCATGAATTTGAATTTGCTTAACGAAGAGCTTGTAAGAGAAAACATGTTAAGCGAAATAATTTATTTTGATGAAACAGATTCCACGAATAACTACTCGAAGAAAAGCAATTTAGGAAACAACACTTTAGTACTCACCTCAAGTCAGCCCGGGGGAACCGGAAGGTTCGGAAGACCATGGTATTCAAGCCCGGGAAAAAATCTAACCTTCTCATTAATAAAATTTTTCAATCTGCAGATTGACGAAATTCATCTGGTGAATTTTTATTCGTCTTATATTTTGTGCATGACACTAAAGGAATTTATCAAAAAAAATAAAGACTGCGAAGTAACATTAAAATGGCCGAACGATATACTTCTCAACCGTAAAAAGCTTGCCGGATTTCTGCTCGATGTAAAGGATTTAAAAAATGATTCGAAGAAATTCATAATCGGAGCCGGCATCAATATTAACCAGGAAAATTTTCCCGATGATATAAAATCAAAAGCCACGTCGTTACTCCTGGAAATAAAAACTGAAATCAGGAAGGAAGAATTATTAATTGCTTTCATAAAAAATTTTTACGGGAAGCTGTACCTGATTGAAAACAAGAATGAACTGATGAGGCAATGGAATAATAATTCAAAAATCGAAGGGAAGAAAATTAATTTCAAAAAATCGGATGATGATAAGGAGAGGGCGGCAACTGTCATTGGCATTGATAATGACGGAGGTTTGAATGTGAAATTTGATGACGGCAAAAAATCAAGATTTTATTCAGGCGAGATAAGTATTGTTTATGATTTAAACTGAAGACTGGAAAGGATTTGTTAGAATTTTGTTAGGATAAATTTTATATTTGTATATACTTTATATTTCGAAAAATATTTTTTTACACATTCCACTGTTGATTTAATGGGTATAATGTTATATTTTATAATAATCCAATAAAAATTAATCCACCAACTTCATTAACCAAAAAGGAAAAGAAAAAATGAAAAAACTATTT
>JBBRTN010000582.1:0-1512 GCA_038244395.1 Ignavibacteria bacterium | reverse complement strand
TATCACACCGTAAAAAGAAATTATAATTAACTATTGAAAACCTTTTTTACAATATTAATTCTTTTTTTCACACAGCATTCCTTTTCACAAAATCTCATTCAGAAATTCGATGGAATTAATTTCAGTATTAACGGAAACAATTCTACTGCTCCGTTTAACGGCGGAGTGAATAATGCCCGTTTTCAGTTCGTTGATATTGACGGTGACAATGACCTTGACCTTTTTATGTTCGATTCCGACACCACTTTATATTTTTATCAGAATATAGGGACACCTCAAAACGCCATATATAAATTAATGTCAAGCAGATTTCAAAATCTTTCCTTCAAAAACTGGTTTTACTTTGTAGATATAGACAACGACGGCGATTATGATTTATTTACAGGAGGCGAATTTCAAACGGTAAAATACTATAATAATACCGGCACTCCGAACAATGCCGCTTTTACACTTGTAATTACAGAGCTTCATTCAAGCGGCGATACCACAATATACAGTGAGTCTAATTGCGTGCCTGTATTTTGTGACATTGACGGCGACGGTGATAAAGATTTTTTTACAGGACAGTCGCTGGGCACAATAACATACTATGAAAATATAGGAAGCTCTTCTGATTTTAATTTCAAATATATTACTGATATCTGGCAGAACCTTATTATAATTTCCCCCGCTTACAGAATTGCTCCGCAGACTGATTATAAAATTTTGCCTCAAATGCCTGAAGACAACAGGCACGGAGCGAATTCACTTGAGTTTGCAGATGTAGATAATGATAATGATTTTGATTTATTCTGGGGAGATTTATTTTCAAAGGGAATTTATTTTATAAAAAATAACGGAACACATACAAGCCCGGATGTAGCAATTGTGGACTCGACTTATCCTCACAACTCACCTTACCTTTCCAAAGGATATAATTCTACAAGGTTCGTTGATATAGATGCAGACGGCGATAAGGACATGTTCGTTTCGGTTTTGTATTTATCACAAAACAGCAACAACTTTATTTTTTACAGAAATGACGGAAATGCATTTACTCCAAACTATCAGAGAATCAGCAATGATTATCTGAATAATGTCGATGTTGGAGGAAACAGCAATGTAAGATTTGTTGATATTGATAATGACGGAGATAAAGATTTATTTATAGGGAGCGACTATGCACGATTAGCCTTTTACAGGAATACGGGTACGCCGGCTTTACCGTCCTTTAGTTTAATTACGGATTCACTTCCGATTTTATCCGCGAGCTTTAATTATTCTCCTGCCTTTGCAGACCTGGATAATGACGGTGATCAGGATATGCTGCTTGGAAGCTATATAAAAGATTCTATTTGGTTTTACAGAAATACAGGTACTGCTACCGATTTTAATTTCACTCTTGAAGCAAGAGGTCGTCAGATAGGCCTCGATACTCTTGGTCAAAGCAGTAATCCGAGTTTTGTTGATATTGATAATGATGGTGACATGGATTTATTTATTGGGGCTACAAACGGCAGAATTTTTTATTAT
>JBBRTN010000581.1:0-1514 GCA_038244395.1 Ignavibacteria bacterium | reverse complement strand
TGTCATGGAATATGAAACTGCATGAGGCGCAGTGGTCTTGGTTATGTTAATCGCCTTGCCTGCAAGGTTGGCAGCTTTCGACATATTAATTCTGTTAATATCCGACGGATTATTAACTGCCGATTCTAAATTATCCACTATTAATTTAATTGATTCTCCGGAATATTTTTTGGTTTCCTCCGTAGCATTAACACTCCATAGAGATTCTGATGCCTGGCAAAGCGCGTCAATGCCTGATGTTGCAGTGATACGGGAATTCAAACTGAATGTAAGCTCAGGGTCAATTATTACTGATGAAGGTAAAATATATTCGTGAGCAATTGAATATTTATTTTTGCCGGAATACACAACTGCAAAGTGTGTAGCTTCGCTTCCCGCTCCTGAAGTTGTCGGAATAGCTATGAGAGGTTTTCCTTTTGAGATAATTTTCTCTTTTCCTTCAATTACAGATTTTGGATTTGCTTCCTGTGCCGTGAGAATATTAATTGACTTTGCCATATCAATAACGCTTCCTCCTCCTATGGCGATTACAACGTCACAAAGGGAATTCCTGTATTCATCAATCCCTTTGACAATATCTTCTGCCTTTGGATTTTCAGTAAAATCACTAAAGCGGGTAATCGCAAATCCATTCAGCAATTCATTCAGAATTTTTTCGGCTCCGGAAATCTCGTAGGATTTTTTTCCCGTAACCAGAAATATTTTTTTTGCTTCAAGCCGTTTAAGTATAATCGGTAAATTTTTAATGCAGCCGGTTCCGAAATATTCTTCCTGATTCATTTCGAGAGAAATTTCATTATGCTTTTTTTATTCTCAGCGGGAGTTAATGTTGGTCTACCCAAATCTTTTCTTGCACCCTTATTTACCCTGACCTCAAGAAGGCAAGGTCCTCCTGTTTGCTTCATCTTCACGAGAGCATCTTTAACCTGTTCCCCGGTTTCCGCCTTAATTGTAAGCTCGTAACCACAGGCTCTTGCTATCTCAGTAAAATCAATTTCAAATCCGGCAGTCGGCTGTCCTCCGACCGAATCATGAGCCCCGTTATTTAATATAATATGTCTGAAATTTTCCGGCGCCCTGGTACCTGTTATAGAAAGCGAACCCATCTGCATAATCACTGCGCCGTCACCATCAAGTACATATACCTGTTTATCTTTTTTCTTCATTGCTATTCCCAGAGCAATCTGCGAGCAATGTCCCATTGAGCCTACAGTCAGAAAATCGTTTTGATGTCCCTGCTGATTTTTTTCCCTGTATTCAAAGACCTCCCTTGAAGCCTTGCCTGTTGTAGATACTATTACTGCTTCTTTGCTGAGATTATCCAGAATAATTTTTATTGCGTCTTCTCTTTTCATAGGGAAGTTTGTTTCAATATTTTTTACCAAGGAATATTCTTCAAAAGTACCTTCGGATATTACCAGCGCGAAAGGACAGCTCATTTCATTCATCACTTTACATGCATTTTCAATTTTACCTTCAATGTTGTCTGAAGTTGAATTAATTATTTCATATGG
>JBBRTN010000580.1:0-1521 GCA_038244395.1 Ignavibacteria bacterium | reverse complement strand
CAGGAAGACAGGGCTTAAGAAGAGATACAGTAATACCGAGCAGACGATTGCGGAAAACAGTTCACACATAAAAGGCAAGATTGATCTCACCTCTGAAAATATTATTATCGATTATAAAAGCAGCAGCAAGAAGAAGACTATTGCAGAGCTTCTCAATGAATTTAAAATTGAGCTTCTGCGGGAAAGTGAAGAGCCGGAACTGAATTTTCAAACCATCGCATATCTTTCGGCAAAGAGGGAAGAGTTGAAGGACACTGAGCTTGAGTTCATATATACTTACGCTCTGGCAGACAAGAAGAGCATTATCGGCGAAAAGGAATCGCCGGATAAACCGGAAACAAGTTTAACGTATAAACCTGTGACTTTTAAAGAGTACATTTTATCAGCTGAGTATTTTAATAAAATGCTTACAGATTTCGAAAAAAAAAAACCGCCAAATGAGTTTCTTTTAAAGATCGGATTTGAAAAATACAGGAGCATACTCGAAAGTAAATTTGATGAAATAAATTTTTACGAAATAGATTCTGTATCAGCCGGGCTTGAAGATCAGTTTCATGATCTGGTGATTAACAAACTTGGATTAAGATATAAAGACTTCGGGAAAAGACTTGAGAATAAATTCAGAGAAGATATACTCGGACCTGTATTAAAATTTATTAATAATACCAGGACAGGAATAATCTTTAAAGATGATGCGGATAAATTTCTCGAGCTTGTAAATAAAAAGATAAACGAGATAAACGAATATCAGAATACAGACTTTCCAAACAAGCCGGCGTTTGATCTGCGGGAAATCTGTAAGCAGTGTGAGTATCTTAATAAATGCATCGGAAATAAACTATGGAGCTGAATTGAACGACACAAGGAATCCTCAGGATATACTCGCCGAATCAACGGAAGGAATTTACATTGTAGATGCAGGAGCGGGGACGGGTAAGACTCATACAATAATCCGCCGTTACGAAAAATTAATAAAAGACGGAGTGCTTCCGAGGAATATTCTGCTGATAACATTCACGAGAAATGCAGCAAACCAAATGCGGGAGGATGTAATCTCCGGAGTTGACGGTGACATCCCGGTAACTGATTTTCTTGAAGCTCCGATATTAAATTTTCATGCACTCTGTACGAAAATATTAAAAAAGTCCGGAGCAGATTCCCCGAAACATCTTGGCATCGGCGAAATTCTCGCAGGCAATTTTTCTATTATTGAAAACAGGTATTATGAAGACGAGTTTTTCGGAAAATTTTTTACAGGATTTAAAAAAAGCACATCGAAAAAGTATATGTACATTTATTCGGCACTGAATGAAGATCCGGTGAAAATACTGCGGGCGATAAAGAAATTATGCAGCAGCGGAATTTTTCCTATGAAGTCCGGATGGTTCATTGACGGAGAAGAAGCATTGAAAGGAGATTATGATTTGTATTCGAAAAAATTTGATGATATGAATGAAGTCATTTTCCATAAAAGAATAGAGAATAAGCGAAATCAGAATAAGCTTTATAAAATTCTTTCTG
>JBBRTN010000579.1:0-1538 GCA_038244395.1 Ignavibacteria bacterium | reverse complement strand
GTAGAAAGACTTCTTAACGACGGTCATGAAGTTGTGGTCTATAACCGCACTGCGGAGAAGACAAAAGAAATTGAAAAAAAAGGAGCAACCGGAGCATACTCTCTGGAAGAGCTTGTGAGCAAATTAACAAAGCCGAAAGTAATCTGGATGATGATTCCCTCGGGAGAACCGGTTGAGCAAATGATTAAAACATTGATTCCGATTCTGTCAAAAGGTGATATAATAATTGACGGAGGAAATTCATATTACAAGGATTCTGTAAGGCGCTTCAATTATTTAAAAGAGTCGGGAATAAATTACCTTGATGTGGGGACAAGCGGCGGCATATGGGGATTGAAGATAGGTTATTGTGTAATGATAGGCGGAGAGAAAAAAATTTACGAATATTGCGAGCCTGTATTTAAAACACTCGCGCCTCCCGACGGATATAAATATATCGGGGCAAGCGGCTCCGGTCATTATGTGAAGATGGTTCACAATGGAATTGAATACGGAATGATGCAGGCATATGCGGAAGGATTTGAATTGATGCATGCATCGGATTATGATATTGATCTCGAAGGAGTTGCAAATCTCTGGGGACAGGGAAGTGTAGTACGTTCCTGGCTGCTCGAGCTTCTGGCTGATGCTTTGAAAGGCGACAAGGACCTGAAAGGAATAAAAGATTTTGTTGAAGACTCCGGTGAAGGAAGGTGGACAGTTCTTGACGGAATAGAAAAAAGTATTCCGCTGCCGGTAATTACGGAATCATTATTTATGAGATTCCGATCGAGACAGACGGAGTCGTTTGGCGGTAAAATACTTGCAGCATTGCGAAATGAATTCGGAGGACACAACATTCACAAAAAATAAGATCGGTTAAATTTTTAAAAGCACATCCGTCTTGGAACATGTTTTAAAACAAAAAGAAAATTGATGACAGAAGAAGAAATAATTAGAGTGAATGAGCAACCGGAAAAGCAAAAAGTCCCTGACCCCTGTATCATGGTGATATTCGGTGCGAGCGGAGATCTTACAAAGAGAATGCTGATGCCGTCCCTGTTTAAGCTCTATGCGGAAAAATTTTTACCTGAGAATTTTACAGTTTTGGGATTTTCAAGAAGAGAGCTGGATCATTACAAATTCAGGAAGGCAATGGAAGAGGCAATTTCAGATTATGGAGATTCCGAATTAATGTCCTCGGGAGTATGGGAAAAATTCGAAAAGAAAATATTTTTTTTGCCGGCAGAATACTCAGAACAAAGCTCATTTGAAAATCTTAAAAGAGAGCTTGATAAGCTGGATGAAGAAAAGAATATAAAAGGCAACCGTTTATTTTACATGGCAGTCCCTCCTGATGCGCTGCCTTTAATAATAGAAAATTTAGGAAAGTGCGGTTTGAACAAATGCAAAGACGAAAATTCATGGACAAGAATAATACTTGAGAAGCCTTTCGGATACGACCTCGAGTCCGCACTGGAGCTGAATAAATTAGTCAGCAATTATTTTTCAGAGGACCAGATTTACAGGATTGACCATTACTTAGGAAAGGAATCCGT
>JBBRTN010000578.1:0-1540 GCA_038244395.1 Ignavibacteria bacterium | reverse complement strand
TAATATTAATTTGTTTAAAATTATTTATAATAAAGTTCAGGTAAGGTTACATTTAAAATAAAAATTTTAAAAAACTAAAACTAAAAAATTTATGGTAAAGTATTTTTTATTGTTTTTTACTCTTGTTCTTTTCTTTGGGTTTTCGGTTTTGACTGATTCACAAAATCAAAGTCAGAATCAAAATCCGAACAATAACATTGGTGATGAAATCAGCAATTCAGCAAAACTTCAATGTCCTTCTCCACCTCCTTTCGATAAGCAAATCAGCAACCGGGACAAAGGCAATACCAGTACCAGTACAGCCATAGGGGCCGGATATGATAAAGCCATTGAGAATATCACAAATGAAGAATATAATATTTCTTATAATGAAGATTTAAATTCTTACCAGTCTCCTAATCGTTCCAATAACATTCGTTTTATTTATTACAATGACGGATTTACTGCTAAGACGAGAGAAAATAAGATTCCATTATTCGATGTCAGTGATAAAAAATTACGAAGCGGAGACAAGAAATATGAAACAATCAAAGACTGGGAAATACGTTTTAAAATGTTAGAACTACGAAGCGGGGTTAGCGGAGCTGCTTATAAATTTGATGGAAATGAATTTAAAGTGGATAAGAACAAAGCTTCCATTGAAGATAATAATATGAGGATAGATTACACTAACAATCAGCAGGGGATGAGACAGAACTTTTTTATTAAAAATAAGCCTGATGGCGAAGGCAGGTTAAGATTAGATTTATCAGCCGAAACAAAATTGAATTCAAAAATAAATCAGGACGGATTATTATTCAAAGATAAAAACGGAATTGAAAAAATGAAATATTCCGACCTTAAAGTATGGGATGCGAATGGTAAATCCCTTTTTTCATATTTTGAGAAAAATGAAGATCAGAGTTCTAAAATCAGTAGACAAATATTTTCAATAGTGGTCAGAGATGAAGAAGCAGTCTATCCTATAACCATAGACCCTATTTCAGTAATACCAAACTGGACAGCTGAAAGTAACCAGGTAAATGCCGGGTTCGGATATTCTGTTTCATCGGCGGGCGATGTGAACGGCGACGGATTTTCCGATGTGATAATTGGCGCACCTTTTTATGATAATGGCATGGTATCGGAGGGGAAAGCATTCGTTTATCTTGGCTCTGCTGCAGGTCTCTTGTCTTTTGCTTCCTGGTCTGCTCATGGTAATCAAGCTAATGCTCAATTTGGCTGGTCAGTTTCTACTGCCGGAGATGTAAATCACGACGGCTATTCAGATGTAATTGTCGGGGCTAGTTATTATAGTAACGGGCAGTCGTATGAAGGAAGAGCATTTGTTTATTACGGTTCAATACTTGGACTTTCATTTACTGCTAACTGGACGGGAGAAAGCAATCAGGCAAATGCTCAATTCGGCTGGGCAGTATCAACAGCCGGGGATATTAATCACGACGGATATTCAGATGTAATTGTCGGTGCGCCTCTTTATGATAACGTTTACACAGATGAAGGAAGAGTTTTTATTTATTATGGGTCAGCTTCAGGGCTT
>JBBRTN010000577.1:0-1543 GCA_038244395.1 Ignavibacteria bacterium | reverse complement strand
ATTTTATTATTAAGCATACATTAACTTCTGTCCCTTTGGAGACGGAATCGTTCTTCCCAGAGACTTTGCAGTTACTATCCAATCTTCTATGATTTGTTCAACCTTTACCAGTGCTTCCTGATAAGTTTTTCCATCAGACATACAGCCTGATAATTCAGGGACTTCTGCAATATAAGAATTATCTTCATTACTCCAGTATATAATTATTTCATATTTATATTTCATAATTTTTATTTTACAATTTATTTCTCTTAAAATTCCTGATGCTTAATTCGAAATCCTAATTGCTCTTAAACTGCTCGCCTTTCCATTCCTTAAATAACTCCTTCACTTTATTCCTCTGATACTTCCCGGTTGATGTAACAGGTATTGAATCTGAAAATAAAATTACTTTAGGCGACTTGAAGAAAGGAAGGTTTTTCCGGCAGTATGAGATAATTTCTTCTTTAAGTTTTTCCTTATCATTATTTTGATATTCATTTTTCAGCATTACCAAAGCCCCGACCTCTTCACCGTACCAGTCATTCTCGAAACCAACTGCTATACCGGAGTTAACACAATCACACATCGAAAGTACTTCGTCTATTTCTAAAGGAGAAATATTCACCGCGCCGCGGATAATTAATTCCTTTATCCGCCCCGTAATAAAAAAGTATTGCTTTCCGTTTCCATCATATTTAAAAAATCCCTCATCCCCGCTTCTGAACCAGCCGAACTCAAATGTCTTCCGGTTGACTTCATCATTGTCAAAATAATATTTCATCACGTTGTGACCTCTGATTACAATTTCTCCTTTCTCATTCTCCGCAAGGGCTTCTCCTCTGTCATTCTGAATTTCCATATCATTGCATTCTACGGGAATGCCGATAGAAGGAAATCCGTATTCATTCTGCCAGCGGTGATGCTCGTCCTTCGCAAGGTCAAAAGGAATGAAGCATGAGTAACATGTAGTCTCAGACAAGCCATATCCGTGAGCAATTCTTAAATTAAACCTGTCTTCAAATTTTTTCGCGAGCTCGCATGTAAGCGGACCTGCTCCGCAGATTATATGAGAGAAATTTTTTAAATCATAATTCTTAACTTCCTCATCCGAGTGAATAAGAAACTGAAGCAGGGTGGGCACGACACTTACAACTTTTACATTTTCATCCTGCAGTCTCTTCAAAAAATATTCGGTTTGAAACTTTTGATTGAGAATTAATTTCCCTCCGTAAAACATTGTAGTCATAATCGTAACGACTGTCCCGTTAACGTGATGAATCGGAAGCACACACATCATTACATCATCGTTATGAAGATTGTGCCAGTCTGAAATTGCGAGAGCATCAGCCATTAAGTTATACTGCGTCAGCACAACTCCCTTTGGATTTCCTGTCGTACCGGAAGTATAAACAATAAGGCATTCGCCTTCCTTATCTACCTGATCAGTTTGCATTAAATTCAGTTCATCCGGTAAATCTTTAAAAGTAAATGAATCGAAATCAACTACTTGTATATTTCCGGATACGACGGACTTGCTGAGTTTTTCGAGATACATTTCCCT
>JBBRTN010000576.1:0-1544 GCA_038244395.1 Ignavibacteria bacterium | reverse complement strand
GCCAAAGGTGTATATCTTTCCTTTCAGCCCGGGTTTCTGACAAAGGGCTCCGATATTATATTCGGAAATGAAAATAATGTCATCAATGATACTGTAGTCACATTCAAGATAAGTCAGAGCTATTTCACACTGCCGCTTAATATAAAAATCTTTAAAAATAATTTTTATGCAGGAGGAGGACTTGCCGTTCAGTTTATTTCATCTGCCAATATAAAAAATAAAAGCAATGATAATGAACAGGAGATAAAGGATAAGTTCCAGAATATAGATCTTGTCTCCAACTTTAATGTCGGTTACCAGCTAAACATCGGTAAGCCATATCTCTTTTTTGAATTACGCTATCTGCAGGGTCTGATAGATATAAATAAGCAGAATACCGTTAGTTCTGCTCGAAAAGATATTTACATATCTAATTTTAAGAGTAAGGGTTTCAGCTTTATAACAGGATTAATTTTCCCACTTAAATAAAAGTTTATAGTTTTGAAAAAGAAAATTTTACAATTTGTTTTATTATTAACCTTAGTCGTTTTCAGTTTACCTACAGGTTCATTTTCTCAAAATTCTTTGAAAAGAATTAAACACAGAGCAGGCAATCCGATGCTTGACGGACATGAATTTATAATAAATAATTTTATACCATCCCCTTTTATAACAACTAAACTAAGCAGTGGACTGGGATTCGCCACATCACTCAAGACCGAAATTCCCCTGCTGAGATTCGCTGATTCTACTTCTTTAAAAGTTGATGCGGACATTTCTTACAGTAACGGTAATTTTGAATATCAGAATGCCTTAACGGACTGGGCGGCAATGTGGATTAATTTTTCCGGGGTTGCCCGATTAGGGACGAATACGGCTTCAGTACTTGTGGCGGGTGTTACTGCCAATACTGAATTTAATATTGGAATGCTTTTTAAAATAATGGAATTCCGTAATTCGATGTTTTCCTCTTCACTTAGCATTAACAATTCATCTTCATCCGTTTTGAATATCTACCCGTTTATTAGAGGACTTCTTGACACGACATATCCTTATTCTTCGAATCATATTGTCAATTCATTTAACCCGCTTTCAGGTACAATAGATTTCAGAGGGGCTTACAAGCCGGATAAATCATGGAGTATATTAGGATATCTTTCCGGTGGTTACGGAGAAAATGTAGAAATTGACCAAATACAGGAAAGATTTATTTATGAATTCGGAGGCTCGGTAAATTATAACCTGAATGAAAAAAACCATATACCTATAGGATTCGGAGCAGCATTTAAACTAAACTCAGCCTCTCCGACTCTTGAATATACAAAGAAAGTTACTCAAACATATATGCTCCAGATCGCTTATACAGGTAGGAAAGATTTCATAGTAAGTTTTGAATCGAATTATCTGAGGATTCCCACGAATTATCAGAATGTAAGTATAAAGCTGTCAGCGTTCAGCTTTGGCTGGGCATATTTCTTCTGATAATAAAACCAGAATTTTTAATTTTATCATCAGAATTTTTTACTTTTGCAGTTAACCGATAAATTTAATCTCCGGATTAAGTT
>JBBRTN010000575.1:0-1552 GCA_038244395.1 Ignavibacteria bacterium | reverse complement strand
GTAAGACTCGAGTAAATTTTCCCTGTGAGTTGCTCCGGTCATCAATGTCTGATTCTTAATTTTATCATCAACTTTAACACGACTCTCATTTCTCTCATTTATTGATTCACTAATAGACGTCAAAAGAATATTTATTCCTTTGCCTGTAACGCCGTTAACTCTCACAACTTTGCAGTTAAGGATGTCACTCAGCTTACTGTCGGAAATTTCAAATCCTTTTTTATGAAGAATATCAATCATGGTAAGAACAACAATTACTCTGAAATTTGAATCAATCAATTGCTTAACTAAATACAAATGCCTTGAAAGCTGGCTGGCATCCACTGTTACTGCGATGATGTCAGGTGTGCCAAATTTAGGATGTGAGTAAAGAGAATCAACGGAAATTTTTTCATCGGGTGAAGAGGGGATCAGGCTTATAATACCTGGGGAGTCCAGTATGTTTGCATTTACACTGAACTTGCTTAGAATTTTTGAAATGGAATATTCAACCGTCGAGCCGGGATAGTTTACAGTCTTAAATTTTTTCCCGCTCAGGTAATTATATAAAGTTGTTTTTCCGGAATTAGGCTGACCGACTAAAGTAATTAAAGGTATTTTGTCAGTTGATGTCAGATTATTATGCATCGCGCTTCGTTTCTCCTGATAGCGATAATAGTGCCTCTTATTGCAAATGCAACCGGGTCATTGAAAACAGTCTTATTAAGCATTTCAATTTCCTGCCCCGGAGTAAAACCGATCTCCAGAATTCTGCGGGAAGAAGGATGTGAGTTATCTACGTCCACTACTATTGCTTTCTCACCCAATTTTAAATCAGCAGCAGTCTTCAAAATTAAATCTAATTTAATTAATTTGATTAAACTATTATTGTGTGAATTAAAAGTTAGTTATTGTTAGTTATAATGATTTTGATTGTGTTTGCACTTCTTTGCATTTCCGCATTTTGCAAAAACCTGTAAAGAATGATCAACCATTTCGAGGTTATTTTCCTTGCAGATTTTATCCTGTATTTTTTCAATCATCGGGTATTCGAATTCAATAATTTTATTGCATGTGATGCAAATGATGTGGTAATGCGGGTTTCTGCCGATCTTAGTTTCATATCTTGTCCTGTCGCCTTTGAAGTTATGCTTCGTCAGAATATGACATTCGTTCATCAGCTCAAGAGTCTTATACACTGTAGCACGCGATACATTGATGTAATCATTTTTCATCTGCAGATAAAGCTCGTCTGCGTCAAAGTGACCTGCCATATTTAATGCAGCGTCAAGTATAAGAAATCTTTCATTTGTTATCCGGTGCGCATTATGCTTGAGATAATTAATAAAAGTATTTTTAATATCTTCAGGAATCAATTTTTTTTATTGGCTTATTTAAACTTCGTCTTAATAAAGATAAGAAAAATGAAATTTAATTTCTATATTAAATACTGTTCATTTCTTTCTTTTTTTTCATTGGTGGAAGCGAATCACTTCGAGGGTGATAAAAATCAAATTCTGCGGAACAAATAATTATGTAATACTCTAAAATAAATCACCTTAATTATGATATT
>JBBRTN010000574.1:0-1552 GCA_038244395.1 Ignavibacteria bacterium | reverse complement strand
GTATTCTGCAGGAGGACTGGGAGCCCTTAGTGCAACCCTGCTGATCGGATTTTTTTCAAAGAAAGTTTCCGCTGTTTATTTTATACTCGGAGGGAATGCAATATTTTCTGTTAGTATTATTTTTTTCAGCTTTACCACAAGCCTTACTTTAGCGCTGGCGCTTTTATTCTTTGCAGGATTCGGACTGCTCTCACAGTTCGCAATGATGAATACAACTATACAAAGCCTTGTCAGGAGTGAGTTCCGCGGACGCGTGCTCAGTATTTATATTTTTATGTTCATGGGACTTACCCCGCTGGGAAACTTTGAAGTGGGACTTTTGTCGGAGAAGATGGGAACATTATTTGCAATAAGAACGGGAGCTATCATTGTATTTATTTTCGGTGTGATAGTTTATTTTTACAGGGGAAGGATAAGGAAAAATTTCTTGGAATATAAAGATATCAGCTGAAGATTCTTACAATCTCCCGCTGTAATTTGAATATGTTTAATCGAAATAATATTATATCCTTTCTGAGCAAAAATTAATAATTTAAACAACTTACAAAAATTCATTACCCTAAACTCAATTGCAGTTCAGCGGACTGACTTCAGAAGAAGTCGAAGAAAGAATATCGAAAGGTTTACAGAATAAATCATCTAAGGCAAAAACGAAAACCATTAGGGAAATATTTGTTGAAAATATTTTTTCGGTTTTTAATCTTGTCATACTTTCCATAATGATCTTTCTTCTTTATTTTTATTTTGTTTCTTCCGATAGCCGGCTTCTTCTTGACAGCATTGGTATTTTAGTCATAGCTTTTATAAATACTTTCCTGGCAGTTTTTCAGGAGATAAAGGCAAAGAGGGCTCTTGATAAAGTCAGCCTGCTTCTCCGGAGCGAGGTAATAGTAATTCGCGGAGGAGCGGAAGTGTCGATTGAGCCGACCGAAATTGTAAAAGACGATACTATAAAAATTCAGAGAGGTGGCCAGGCGGTAGTAGACGGAAAAGTAATTTTTTCAAATCATCTTGAGATTGACGAATCACTCCTGACAGGCGAATCAAATCCAATTCATAAGAAAGAAGGTGAAGAAATTCTTTCGGGAAGTTTTTGCCTTTCCGGAAACGGGTTTTATACAGCCGAGAAAATAGGTGATGATAGTTTTGCTTCACAGGTAACAAGCACAGCCAAGAAATATAAATTTGACAGGACCCCGCTTCAGAAGAAGATTGATTTTATAGTTAAGACACTTTTTTGCACAGCAGTATTACTTGTTATCCTCGAGATAATCTTTAATAAAGAAGGATTTAATGTAGACTTTGTCAGGAAGATATCGACGATATTAATATCACTAGTACCGCAGGGGCTTGTGCTGATGGCTACAGTGACATTTGCAGTAGGTGTTTCAAGAATCAGCAAACTTGGAGCAATAGTTCAAAAGCTGAATGCCATAGAATCGTTTTCAAATGTGCAGGTTGTCTGCATGGACAAGACGGGGACACTCACGCAGAATAAGCTAAGTGTTTATAAAATCAGCAGAGTTGAAGAAAGTTTATCAGATGAAGAGAT
>JBBRTN010000573.1:0-1555 GCA_038244395.1 Ignavibacteria bacterium | reverse complement strand
CAGAATCAGGAAGAAATATTTTATATAATTTTTTATTTGTGATAAGCAAGGTAAAGAACTTATTCGAGCCGGATTCTTTTATTGAATCCAAAACCTCTGAAATAAAAAAGCTTACCGGAAAAAATTCCGCTATATGTGCACTGAGCGGCGGTGTTGATTCCTCTGTAGCGGCGGTGCTTGTACACAATGCAATCGGTGACAATCTAACCTGTATTCATATTGATAACGGCTTAATGAGAAAAGGTGAGAGCAGAAAAGTGACCGAGCTTTTTGAAAAACATTATAAAATAAATCTGAAGTTTGTAGATGCTTCGGATCTCTTTCTCAAAAAGTTAAAAAATATCTTCGACCCGGAGCAAAAGAGAAAGATTATCGGAAGGACGTTTATAGAAGTATTTGAAAAAGAAGCGAAGAAAATTAAAAATGTGAAATATTTAGTCCAGGGGACTTTGTATCCGGATGTTATTGAATCTGTTTCAATCAAAGGTCCTTCGGCGACTATTAAGACACACCATAATGTTGGCGGTCTTCCTGACAAAATGAAACTTAAATTAATTGAGCCGTTCAGGGAATTATTCAAAGACGAGGTCAGGGAGATAGGAGTCAAGCTGGGATTGTCGAGAGATTTTATTTACCGGCATCCTTTCCCCGGACCCGGACTGGCTATAAGAATTTTGAGTGATGTGTCTAAGGAGAAACTTGATTTATTAAGGGAAGTGGATGATATTTTTATCAGTGAGCTGAAAAAAAATTTATTGTATGATAAAATATGGCAGGCATTTTCGGTATTGCTGCCCATTCAGACTGTCGGAGTAATGGGAGATGAAAGAAGTTATGAGAAAGTAGTCGGGCTACGGGCAGTAACTTCGACTGACGGGATGACTGCTGATTTCTTTCATTTTGACAAGAGCTTTTTGTCACATATTTCAAATAAAATAATAAATTCGGTTAAGGGAGTGAACAGAGTAGTTTATGATATCAGTTCAAAACCCCCTGCAACAATTGAATGGGAATAAGTAAAGTTGATATTTTCAAAATACAAGTTAACAAATGATGTCCGAAGAATTATAGTATTGAGCAGGATAAATTCAGTAAAAATTATTAAGCAATTTTTTAAATAATGATGAGTAAATTTTTCATAGCAATTTTTCTTTTAAGCATCGGATCACTGTCAGCCCAGATAAAAATAGGCATTGCGTTGCCGCTGATGAAAAATTCAGTCACTGATGATGAAAATAAATCAGGAGAGATGATCCTTAAAGGAATCACTGATGCTGCCGGAGAATTTGACTCACTGCATCCGGCTGTAAAAGTAATTACAATAATTGAAGATACAGAAATGCGCGGCGCCCTCCAGAAATGAGGGACAGGGTTCCAAAAAATACTCTGCTGGTCAGCCGTTCTTGGCGGCGGTGTTTTTTATCAAATTATCGACAATTTTTTCCGCATATGGCGCTAACTGGTCGCGGCGTGGTATCTCTCCGGACGCATCTACCCGATCTTTGAACCATGCTTCGAGCGAATCCTTGACTGCACGCACTGATTCGGGCCGATT
>JBBRTN010000572.1:0-1559 GCA_038244395.1 Ignavibacteria bacterium | reverse complement strand
CCAATCTTCCTGGCAAATTTTTCTATCGTGAGTCCTTGGACCAGTATTGAAAAACATACAATCGCGTAAGTGGCTGTCACCCAGATTTCCCTGTCAAAATCAGGATGAATAGAAAGTGCAAGAGCAATTGAAACCCCGCCTCTTAATCCTCCCCATGTAAGAATTAAAATAGTCTTTTGAGAGATCTTTTCTCTTAAACTTATTGCAAGGGACGGGATCCAGACGGAGATGTATCTTGCCGCCAGCGAAATAAAAACCAATATCAACGATATCAAAAGTACAGTTCCATTTATCTGAATTATCAATAACTCGAGTCCTATCAGGACAAAAAGAATTGCATTCAACACCTCATCTATCAGTTCCCAGAATTTATCTACATATCCTGCGGTGATTTCGGGGACGCCAAAATCCTTAGTATGATTGCCCATTATGATACCGGCAATTACCATTGCCAGAGGTCCGGAAATATTTACCAGGTCAGCGAATGCATAGCCGCCCATTACTATTGCAAGCGTTATCATTACCTCTACTTTATAATTATTTATTTTTACCATTAATTTGTATCCGGCATAGCCCAGGAATATGCCCAGTAAAATTCCTCCAATAGCTTCCTGAACGAACAATGTAAAAATACTTTCAGCATTAATTTGAGCGCCGGGCAGTGCAAGTTTTAGAAAAGTAAGAAATATAACAACAGTAACCCCGTCATTAAATAAAGATTCTCCTGCGATTTTTGTCTCAAGGGATTTGGATATTCCCGCGTTTTTAAGAATGCTCAATACTGCAATGGGATCTGTCGGAGATATTAAAGCCCCGAATAACAGAGCATGCAGTATATCAACATTTATTCCGAAGAATCTTAATAAGTAAAATGCAGCAAAGCCGACGACAAAAGTACTTATCACTACACTGGCCGTGGAGAAAAGCAGGATGCTTAATTTCTCGCTCTTGAGGTCTTCATACTTTACATGTATTGCTCCTGCAAAAAGCATGAAACTCAGCATGCCCTCGAGGAGAAGCTCGCTGAAGTTTATTCTGTCAACTCTTGCTTTAGCTATTGTTTCCAATAACGGAAAAAATTGTCCGATGATGATTATTATCATAGAGAAAACTAGAGAGACTATCATTAAACCGATAGTATTAGGTAATTTCAGGAAGCGGTAATTAATATAGGTAAATCCCGCAGACAGTACTATCAGGACGGAGAGTATATGAAATAAATTCAATTATACTTATTATTTAAAGTGTTCATTTTTTATTTTTTTATTCCTTATCAGGAACAGGCTGAATAGTATGTATGTCTCTCTGCGGAAAAGGGATTACAATGTTATTGGATTTAAACATTTCAAATATCAGTAATCTTATTTCACTTTTTATACTTTCGACCCGGAAAACTTTTTCAGACCAGAAGTAAACTGAAAAGTTTAATGACGATTCCCCGAATTCTAAAAGTCTGACAAATGGCGGAGGATCCTTCAGAATGCCATCCTGCCGGTCAGCTGCATCCTTTAAAATTTTCATAACGAGATTTACATCAGAGGAATAGTCAACTCCGACTT
>JBBRTN010000571.1:0-1565 GCA_038244395.1 Ignavibacteria bacterium | reverse complement strand
GTAAAGTATTTGATCAGTATTTAAGAACAATACAAATTCCCTCGTTTGAATTTTATTTTACCAACAACAAGAAAACCATTAATTACCGTTACTCGGATTGCTTACCGGAATTTGATCTGCCTCTTACACTATCGAATGAAAACGCAAAAATTAAAATCTTTCCGACGGCAGACTGGCAAACAAAAGATATTACTGCAGATGAAGAAGGATTATTTAATGTTTCAGCCATCGAGGATATGTATTATATCAACGCAAGGGAAATCTCTAAATAAGTGTTAACATAAATTCAATTAAATCAGAAAAGGAGTTATAAACTTTTATGTCGTTAAAAGAAAAAATACAACAAAGACAAAACGGAATTTTAACTTACGGCTTCACACCGCCAAAAGAAAATAATACTCCCGAAAAAATAGAAGAGATTGCACAAAGCCACCTTCACCGGCTGAAAGACCTGGAGCCTGACATTGACGCTGTGTTATTGTATGACATACAGGATGAAAAAGAAAGAATAACACTTGAGAGAACATTCCCATTTTTACCGACAATAGACCCACAATATTACAGTGACACTTTTCTGCGTTCGGTTAATAAGCCTAAAATAATTTACAGGTGTGTCGGTAAATATACTAAGGAGCAATTCATAGATTTAGTAAGACATAATCCGGATACAGAAAAGGAAAAATTTAATGTATTTGTTGGAGCGGCAGCTGATGACCCGGTAGGACAGCTTTTGCTTCCTGAGGCTTATGAATTATTCAATCAGAATCAGGTTAATACTTTTCTCGGGGGCGTTGTAATACCGGAAAGGCATAAGCTAATGAACGACGAACATCTCCGCGTATCGGGGAAATCAAAAAGCGGCTGCAGTTTTTTCATATCGCAGGCTGTTTACAATCTGGACAATTCCAAAGATTTTCTTTCAGACTATTATTATCACTGCATTCAAAATGGGACGGAGCTCAATCCCATTATCTTTACGCTGATGCCTTGCGGTTCTGAAAAGACTATGCAGTTTATGAAGTGGCTCGGCATAAGTATTCCAAAGTGGCTGGAGAATGACCTCGTGAATTCCAAAACAATCCTGGAAGACTCGGTAAAAATATGCCTGGACATTTTTGAAAATTTATTCGGCTTCGCACTTGAAAAAAATATCCCCGTCGGCTTTAATATCGAAAGCGTTTCCATCAGAAAAAAAGAAATCGATGCATCAGTTGACCTTACAAAGGAAATAAGTAAAAGGATAAAGACAAAAAAGAAGGAGTCCGCTGAGTTATTGCAGGCTGTAAGACTTGAATAATATTGTAAGAATTTTTAATAACATTCTTATTATCATTAATACTTATGGGTAAATTTCATGAGAAGATAACCGAAGAGCATAAAAATTTTATTGAGACGCAGCATATTTTTTTTGTAGGGACTTCCCCACTTAGTCCTGACGGACATATAAATCTTTCCCCAAAGGGACTCGATTGCTTTAAGGTTCTTTCACCGAATGAAGTCGCTTATATGGATTTGATAAGCAGCGGCAATGAGACCTCGGCTCACACTCTGGAAAACGGACGTAT
>JBBRTN010000570.1:0-1570 GCA_038244395.1 Ignavibacteria bacterium | reverse complement strand
GCCCGGAAGCCCTGATGTAAAATTCAGATCGTTCCCCGTTTTTTTCCCTACGGGCTCAAACAGCAGAGTAGAAATAGTTGACTCTAAATACGAGGACATACAAAACATTGAAGTAAAGCCCGTTCCAACCTTTAGGCAATCAAAAGAAAAGGGTGACCTTGTTCCTGAATTTAATCGTAACGAAAAAGTTTACGGACAAAATAATTATTTCCCTTCTGCTGCTGCATCAGTAAATCAGACAGGAGCACTGAGAAATAAATATTTCGGTTACGTTAATATCTACCCTGTATTATACAATCCTCTAACAAATTCAATTAAAAAATATTCTTATATAAAAGTAAGAGTAAGCTTTGGCGGAGCGCCTGTTTATACTAACCGTTCACTCAGCAGGGAAGAAAGGTCATTCCTTCGTAATACTGCTCTAAATTCGGATGAAGCTTCAAACTGGTCTACGCTCGAATCCAATCTTCAGAAAGATACACCGGGACAAAACAGTGTACTTGCGACGGGAGATTTTTTTAAGATCGAAATAAAAGAATCCGGTATGTACAAAATTGATAAAAATTTTTTGAACGGGACAGGAATAAATACCGCAAACATTGACCCGAGGACAATTAAAATATACGGCAACGGTGGCGCTGAACTTCCATACAACAATGGTATTCCTGCGCCGACAGACTTAGTTGAAAATAAAATTTACATATCGGGAGAGGATGACGGACAGTTTAATGATAACGATTATATAATATTTTACGGAAGAAGTCCAAACGAATGGACCTATGATTCGCTTAACAGAACTTATTTACATAATGTTAATCATTTTTCAAAAATAAATTACTACTGGATAACTTACGGCGGAAGCAACGGTCAGCGAATGGCAGTAACCAATTCTCCAAATCTTCAGGGAATAAATCCGTTACCTAAATTTAAAGACAGGTTTTTTGATGAGCCTGAAGTTAATAATCTCGGCTCTACCGGGTATCTCTGGGTAAGTCAGAGTATTAACATCAATGAAGGTTACTCATTTAATAAAGAATTGACTGGATATGTGGACGGAAGCGATGTGAATTTCAGATTTAGATTCGGAAACGGTTCTTCGAATATCGAGACATGGCGGCTTGAAGATTTAAATTCAAATTTCATAATTAACCAGCTTGTTTATTCTTTATCTGGTTACGCACATATCAATCTTGTTTACATTGGCGCAGATCCTTACAGCCTTTTCGGAGTGAAATATCCCTTGTCACCCGGAAAAAGAAGTATCAGCTTCAAAGCGTCACTCCCTTCTCAAAATGGAAATTCGGCAAATGTCCGTGGTTACTATGATTATTATGAAGTTTTGTATGATCGATATTTTTCCGCGGATAACAATGTACTTAGATTTAATTCTCCGGACACAATGGGGACAATGGAATATCAGATCAGCAACTTCAATGTTTCCAATGCCAGTGATTTGAAAATTTTCGATGTTACGGAACAAGCCAACGTAGGAATAATAAATCCTGCTTCTCTTACAAACGGTGTTCTTCGCTTTCAGTCAAATAATATTACCGGAAGTCCAAAAGAATTT
>JBBRTN010000569.1:0-1577 GCA_038244395.1 Ignavibacteria bacterium | reverse complement strand
TTATAAAGAGAAGAAGTAAAGGCTGGCTGCGGCTGTCGAATAAGGTAGCCGACGGAGCAATGAATTATGCAAAGGATAAAAATGCGGATATTGTAATTTGCGGGCACACACACCAGCCTTTGATTAAGAAAAATTCCTCCGTTGAATATTTTAATACAGGCTGCTGGACAGATATACCTTCGAGCTATGTTGTGATTGATAATTCCGGAAAAGTTGTAATAAAAAATGCCGGACAGATATCCAAACATACAGAATCATAGGTTTAAAAAAACTTCAGCAGGTTTCTTTTCCTTCTAATGAATCCTGTTCATCCGGGCTTTTTTATTTTCTGAAAGTAAATGCTTTCAACTCTTAAAACCATATACTTGTGAGATGTCTTTAATGATTATACTTTCTTAGTTTTGTTTAAAACAAATTTAGTCAGTGAGAAAAATATTCAGGGAGAAAACAGGAATGAAAAATTTTAATTCAAAATTAGTGCTGTGCTGTATAGGTGCTATATTTTTATTTCAACTTCAGTCTATGGCGCAGACTGTTGAGTATGAAATGCTGGTAAGCAGCAGGAATACTCATTCTGTAAAAAGATTTAATGCGCAAACCGGAATGTATATAGATGATTTTATTTCTGCGGGTTCGGGAGGTCTGAGTACTCCTCAGGATGTAATTGCAAAACCGGACGGAAACATCCTTGTATCGGGAAGAGGGAACAGCAGCATATTAATGTATGATAAATCCACAGGTGCATTTATACAAACTTTTACACGCGGGTATACACTTGATAACCCGACAAAAATAACTTTTGGTCCGGATGGAAATCTTTATGTAAGTCAGTGGGGGACATCAAACAAGCATATTGCAAGGTTCAATGGCGTTGACGGACAATTCATAAACGAATTTACCCAATCGCTGAATTATCCGCTGGGTCATACCTGGGATACTGCCGGAAATTTATACGTCGCATGTTATGGATCAAGAGATGTCAGAAAGTTTGATACGGCAGGAAACTTTTCCGGAATCTTTACAGAGGCAGGTCATCTGCAGGGTCCGACAAATTTGTGGTTCGATAATAACGGCAGCCTCTTTGTTATAGACTGGGTGCTCGGCTCTGTTGTTCAGTTTGATGCTCTCACAGGTGCATACATCAGGACATTCATTACAGGTCTTCAGAATGCAGAAGGTTATTCATTCGGACCCGATAGTAATTTATATATTTGCGACTGGAGTCAAGACCTGATAAAGAGATATACTCCCGGAGGAATTCTTATCGGCATTTTTACAAATCAGGGAAATATGCAGGCGCCTAATAGTATTTTGTTCAGACCTGTGAATGTTATATCAGTTGAGGAGGGAACGAATTCAGTTATAAATAATTTTTCCCTTGGGCAAAATTATCCTAACCCGTTTAATCCGAACACAATAATAAAATACGAATTAAGAATTACGAATTATATTACGCTGAAAATTTTTAATACTTCAGGGAAGGAAGTTGCGGTATTGGTTAATCAAAGACAGAGCGCTGGAAGCTATAGTGTGGGTTTTAATGCGTCGAACCTGCCGAGTGGAATTTATTATTATAC
>JBBRTN010000568.1:0-1577 GCA_038244395.1 Ignavibacteria bacterium | reverse complement strand
CACAAATTGTTTCTCCTGGAAATGTAACACGGACCGCTTATTATAAATACGGTTCGGGTGGAGTTACTTTTGATTATGTTAAAACTTTCGGAAAGAGAGTCGAGCTTACTCTTGGCGTATATATAGCAACGGGAAAATTAAGCGTGGAGCTTTATCAGAGCACGGCTAACTTCGGTAACTGGAGTAATATCTTTGGGGAATTCGGAGGAGACAGCACATCAGAAAACATTTCGCATAAACTTAGTGTCAGATTTTATTCAGCAAAGCCTCAGGTTGGCCTCGGGGTTTTTTTAACATCATATCTATATGCAAAGCTGAATGCTGGTTATCAGTTCTCAGCAAACAATGACTGGCAGGTCGATGACGAGATCCCGGTAACAAACGTTCCTTCCGGGATTAAGGCAGACGGATGGATAATAAATTTCGGTTTAAATTTCGGTCTGTTCACAAAATAAATCTATGAAAAATATTTTAGTCACCGGAGGAGCCGGATTTATCGGGAGTAATTTTATTAAGCATGCGATAGAACATTATGATTATAATATAGTGAATTTTGACAAGCTGACTTATGCAGGCAATCTTGAAAACCTGGTTGATCTTGAATTTAATGAAAGGTATAAATTTGTAAAAGGTGATATTTGTGAAAAGGATGAAGTGGAAAGAGCCGTTAAGGAAAACGGAATAGATACAATAATAAATTTTGCCGCCGAGTCCCATGTTGACCGAAGCATCATTGGAGCGAAAGAGTTTATCAATACAAATGTCGCAGGCACTCATGTGCTGCTCGAGGTCTTAAAGGAAAATAATCTGGAAAAATATCTTCAGGTTTCTACAGACGAAGTCTACGGCTCTCTGCCTGAAGATAAAAAGGAAATTAAATTTACGGAAACAACTCCAATAACTACAAACAGTCCTTATTCGGCAAGCAAGGCATCAGCAGATTTATTATGCAACGCATTTTACCATACGTTTCGGCTTCCGGTTTTAATTACAAGGTGTTCTAATAATTACGGTCCTTATCAATTTCCCGAAAAGCTTAGTCCCCTTATGATTGCAAGAGCTTTGGGTGGCGAGAAACTCCCTGTCTACGGTGACGGAAGGAATATCCGAGACTGGCTTTATGTCGGCGATCATTGTACTGCGATAATGGAAGTATTGCACGAGGGAAAAGACGGAGAAGTTTATAATATCGGCGGGAATAATGAATGGTATAATATTGATATAGTCAGGCTGATCCTAAAGAAACTTAATAAGGGCGAGGATATGATCCAGTATGTAAAAGACCGTCCCGGGCATGACAGGAGATATGCAATTGATTCTTCGAAGATTATGTCGGAGCTCGGATGGAAGCCGGAATATAATTTCGAAGAAGGAATTGAGAAGACGATTCGCTGGTATATTGATAATGAAGACTGGTGGAAGAAAGTCATGAGCGGGGAATATAAGAGCTATTACGAAGAGAATTACGGGAACAAGTTTCAGTGAGAGATGAGATACGATGCAATTAAATAAAGAGAGATCTGAATGCAAATTTGGTTTGAATTTTTTTTATAAGGTAATTATTTTAGAAGATATTT
>JBBRTN010000567.1:0-1581 GCA_038244395.1 Ignavibacteria bacterium | reverse complement strand
TTGTTAAATACGGGAATAAAGTAGTAAAATATCTGGTGCACGAAAAAATTGCCTCCGAAAGAAAACATCAGGATTATCACGGACATCACGAGGAAGAGAATCACCGGAAATTTTATGTCTTTTCTTTTAAACGAAAACCGAAGCACCGGAAATAAAAGGAGAACCGGCAGAAGCGTAAGATACAGAGTAGAGATCGTATACATGTATGCGCCTTCCTGGTGACCACCCGCACTCTTCACGCTCCAGTAACTTAACTCATCAGCGCCCTGATTCCAGTTGAATGTACCGAAAACCTTTGGGACAAACAGCGTCACAAGGTCAAGCGGATGAACCGAGCCCTGCTTCGCGAACTCATATCCCATATCAACTCTCGAAGAATTTTCAGATAAAACATATGTAGGAAGAAGCTGAACGGAGCTGATACAAATTGAAATTAAAAAAAATAAAACGAGCCCGGCAGAAATAAACTTAACTGAACCGTAATCTTTGCCTCGTACAGATTTATAAATAAAGTAGAGTAAAATTACGGAGAGGAAAATATAATTATAAAAAAAACACTGAGGATAGCCTGCAAGAATGGAAACAGACATTACAAGGGCTGCAAGTATAATGTAAATATATTTTTTCTTATTGATGAATTTCAAAACAAGCAGCATCAGCAAGGGAAGCCAGACTACTGTCTCTATTAGATTCATGTGTATCATATGAATAATCATATAGCTCGAATAAGTAAACATCATGCTGAATATAAGTGATACAAAATTAGTAAATCGTAATTCTTTGCAAAGATAATAACAAAATACGGAGAGGAGAAGGTAATGAATTACTATAGAGTTCTGAACTGCCAGCGGGCTGAGGTAAGAGCCTGAGACAAAATATTTTAATATAAAATTAAACGGGTATAGTATCGCTATTTGCGGGTCTGCAAAAAAAGGCATCCCGGAGAAAGAGTATGGATTCCAAAACGGAAAGATTCCGTCTGCAAGGGAAACCGCTGCCAGAAATTTTCCGGGATAGTAAACATAGGGAAAATCATCGTGGAGCCAGGAGCTCCCGAAAAGCAGCTCTCTGAATAAAATTAACCATACAACCCACAGAATAAGAAGATTAAGAAAATCATTGTTAAAATAATCACGCCCCGCGGAAGCAGCTGTTTTCTTAACAGGGTTAATTTGTCTGGTAACTTTCTTCGTCATAAAGTTATGTCAGCTGTATATTTGGCAAACCTTTAATGTGAATTATGATCAAGACTTTTATTCTCATCTTTAGAATTGGATTTGGATTTTGATAATGGAAAACAGGAACAAATATTTTTTATTTCTGATTTGTCAGATTTATAAAATAGTTTAATGAACGGCAGAAAATGCCGTTCATTAAACTGAGAATTATTTTCCGGAAGGATTGTTCATTTTTTGCTTAATGGATTCCATCTTCTGCTTTATGCTTGCATCGCCCGGACTCATTACAGAAAGCCTTCCCAGCAAGTCAAGAGCCTTTTGATATTCTCCCTTTGCTTCATAAACATCCAACAGGATTCTGTAGGGATTATAATAAGACTGAACATTTTCAGGATTACTCTTA
>JBBRTN010000566.1:0-1585 GCA_038244395.1 Ignavibacteria bacterium | reverse complement strand
AAATCCGAAACTTATCATGGACACGGAAGTTCGGATTGCTGCCATCAGGGTTCTTTCCAGAGCCATCTCAGTTCTGCCGACAGCTAATTTATCACTTAACTTTAATTCGGTGTCAACTTGCTGTTGGGTTTGCTCTATTGTTTGCGAAGGTACAATTGGTTGTTCGCTCATGATTATTATTTAGTAATTATTGTTTAAAGTTATTTTAAAAATCGGCTATAGAAATAAATGAGATTCTGTTAGCATTCCCTGACTGATTATTTTTATTCACTCTTTTTCCGAAGGAATATTCCAATCCGAGATTAAGAATTTTTCCCAGGTACATGAATATATTTGCCGAAGCATAATAGCTGAGCTTAAATGCATCGCCCGGCTGAGAATCAAAATTTACAATCCTCGTTATCCCGGCAGTTATATCGTTTGAAAATATCTTATTCCACTTATTGCCAAAAGAAATATAGCCACCGTAAGTTTCAACAGGTCTGTATCTATTCTCTTCATTATCATATATCACGTCAAGACCATGTCCGGTCAGCGATTTCACATACCTTGCAATTCCTTTACCTCCAAATACCTGGTATTTCATCGAGAGTATTTTATTTAATTTTAAATTACCGCTGAGGAGTCCTCCATATCCTGTCAGTACCTCCAGCTCATCATTTATATTTCTTACAGTAATGCTTCTGAAAATCGAAGCAAGCTGAATGTGTCCCCAGATGTCTGAAGCTAAATTTATCCTTGCGGCGATGTCCGGAAAACTCTGAAATACAGGACTGATCTCCGCGCTGTCCGGCTCGGTAACATCTGGGTCAGGAGCTTCCAGTGATACAGCCCATTGCAGCAATTCTTTTCTCGGAGGCTCAAACCTTATCTGGACAGACCGCTGAGACAAAGAGCTGTTAGGTCCGTCCCTGTCCACTTTATTCGGGATTGCATCAGGGTCTCCGAAGACTGACCTCGTTTTTCCTAAAAGAAAACTTTTTAAGGCGACATACGATTGTCTTATTCTGAAATTATTATTTTTCCCAAGAAAATCACCCTCAAGCTTCATAAAAACTGCTCCCAGCCCGGTTTGTTTTTCTGCTTCAAATCCAAATCTCGACTGGTATGGTCCAATAAAAAATCTGGGATCATATGTGTTAAGAGAACCCACGGGAATCTCATATGTGTCAAATGACTCCTGCGACTGAAGACCGTTAATGTCATAAGCTCCGTTTAGTCTCACTGATATTTTAATTACAAGATAGGATTTACCGCTGTCACCCCTGATAATAAATCCTTTTCCGTTCGGCAGATCATTTGGGTCATTATCCCTTGTCAGAGATGAGTCTGCGGAAATCCTCAATGAATCCATCTGAGAATAAGAAATATTTACTCCAGAAAAAAAAACTGCAATGAAAAAAATAAAAAAGGTAAGTGTTATTCTCAAATTTTTCTTTGAAATAAAATAGCATTTACAAAGTTTTTTTTATACTCTTTTCGGGAGAAATATAAGGGATATGAATTGATATGAATGTGCGCGGAAATAATTAAATTACTTAAGTTGACCGCCTAAAATCAGGCGGCTTTGTTTAATAAGGATTTT
>JBBRTN010000565.1:0-1587 GCA_038244395.1 Ignavibacteria bacterium | reverse complement strand
ATTTTGGTAACAGTTCAATCTCCGGAAGAAATTTTAATTCGGGTAATTCCGGCACCCGGGATTACAGCAACATTAACAAAAGTAATTATAACGGAAATAATGTCAACAGAAATAATATTAACAGCAATGATGTTAACAGAAATAACATAAACAACAACAATATCAATCATAACAATATCAACGGCAATACTTACAATTATAACAACGTTAATGCTTATCACGGAAATGTCTATGCTTACGGATATCATCCTTATGTACCTTACAGCTGGGGATCTGCCTGGTATCCTGTTGGATATTCCGCAGTCTCTTTAGCGGCTACGGCAACAATGATCTCAATTGCAAATCAAAATTATTACTATAACCAGGGCGTTTATTATATGCCGTCGGGAGGAACATATACAGTCGTGTCAGCCCCCGTTGGCGCTGCGATTACTACCCTGCCTTCAGGCTATAGTGTAATACCCGTGGGCTCGACAAATTATTATTATTACGGCGGAACATTTTATTCATCTACAGGAGATTCTTACAATGTAATAACAGCACCTGTCGGAGCAATTGTATCAAATCTTCCTGAGGGAGCGACTTCAGTTCAGAAGAACGGAGAAAATGTTTTAAATTATAACGGAGTTTATTATCAGCCAATTGTCCAGGGCGGAGAAGATGCCTACCAGGTAATCCAGTTTCAGTGATTTAATTTTAAGGTTGATTAATTTTGAAATGCCTAAGTTTTTAAAAACATTTTAAAACTCAGAAGCACAGGCAGGAAATTTCTAATATAAATTTTTTGCATGTGCTTTTTTGTTTTTAAGTTTAGAATTCATTCCCGGCAAGAATTTATTTAATACTAAAATAATTATTTTAATTTACGTCCGCTGCACATCTGAATCCAATATTTCCGGTAGAGCTGTCAGGCGTATTGCCGCTTCTTGCCGCTACTCTGTATCTTCTGCAATAGGATGAATGGCAAAGATAAGAACCCCCTTTCATTACTTTGTGCGAACTGCTTTCAGGACCTTTCGGATTTTCTTCTTTGAGTGAATGTTCTTTTCCAAACCAGTCAGCCGTCCATTCCCAAATATTTCCTGTCATATTATATAATCCTAAACCATTCGGCTCAAAAGCGTCAACCTCGGCTGTTCCTAAATATCCGTCTGCTAAAGAATTTTGAATAGGGAAAATTCCCTGCCATACATTCATCATATGTTTTCCGCCCGGCTCGATTTCATCTCCCCACGGAAAAACTTTTTGTTCGAGCCCGCCTCGAGCAGCAAATTCCCACTCTGCTTCAGTAGGAAGTCTTTTACCGGACCATTTGCAAAAAGCTATTGCATCGTTCCAGCTCAAATGAAGCGCAGGATGATTCATTTTATTTCCGGAATTCAAATCCGATTGCGGACCCTCAGGGTGCTTCCAGTCTGCGCCAAAAACCTGACGCCACCATTCTGCATTTTTTACAGCTCCGGTCGGAGGAAAATCATTTGGCAGAAGCCCGGAAAATACAAATGACCATCCGAAATTTTCCGCTTCCGTAACATAACCTGTTGCATCACAAAATTCCCCGAACTTTTTATTTGTCACCGCATACTT
>JBBRTN010000564.1:0-1606 GCA_038244395.1 Ignavibacteria bacterium | reverse complement strand
GGCATTAAAAATCCTTTCAGTCCAAGACCGGCTGATAAAATACCGGTTACTATCAAAACCATATCCTTAATGAATCTCAGCGGTTTCATTTTTATTTTTTCTTTATCCAAATTATTTCATTTTATTTCATTTATTCAGTAAGAGTTTTTTTTATTCTATTAATTAATTTTTTTTAATGCCATAATGCACGTAACTTAGAAAAAAAATTTTCGTCAAACCAGCAAATTCAGAATTTTAAAATATGCATAAAAGAATATTGTTTAAAGTAATTATTTTTTTATTCATACCTTTAATGAATCTTTTTTCACAGGAAGAAACCGACTCTTCAAAAAGCACTTTCAAACCAAATATACGACCCGAATTAAACATCCCGAAATTGAATGCGGGCAAGATGATTATTGACGGAGCCGCGGATGAACCGGTGTGGGAAGATGCCGCAGTTGCTAAAAATTTCACAGAAATAAGTCCCGGAGAAAATGTCAAACCGGAAGTCGAAACAGAAGTAAGGATATTCTATGATGATAATAATATTTATTTTGCATTCACTTGTTATGAAAGCGATATGTCAGGATTACGCGCTTCAATGTCGGACAGAGACAAAATGTATTCAGATGACTGGGTTGGTCCATTTATAAATACTTACGGCGATCTGAAACAGGGCTTCGAAGCTTATGTAAATCCAAAGGGTATTCAGGGAGATTTATTGTGGACAACGGATAACGAAGATTCTAATTTTGATTTGATATATGAATCGGAAGCGAAAATTTACGGTGACAGGTGGACTGCAGAAATTAAAATTCCGTTTAAGAGTCTTCGTTTTCCGGATAAGGAAGAGCAGGTCTGGCGCATACATCTAATCAGAAACAGGCCGAGAGGATCGAGGCAGGAAATTTATTGGGCATCAGTATCCAGAGACGACCCTAACTTTATGGGCCAATCAGGATTTTTAAAAGGAATAAAGAATATAAAACGCGGGACAGACATTCAGATTCTTCCGTATGTTCTGGGCACACAAAACAGTTCACTCGAAAATACCTATGACCCCGATTCTAAATTTAATTATCATGGTCTCGAAGGCGCGATAGGCTTGAGCGCGAAGTACGGCATAAGCTCGACACTGACACTGGACGGAACCTTTAATCCGGACTTCAGCCAGGTCGAAGCAGACGCGCCGCAGATAAATATTAATTCACCCTTTGCATTATTTTACCCGGAGAAGAGACCTTTCTTTCTCGAAGGCGAAGACAATTTTTCCACACCTATTAACGTTGCGTATACACGTTCAATAAATAATCCTATATTTGCAGCCAAACTCACAGGCAAAGCAAACAAGCTTAACATCGGATTTATTTCCGCTTATGATGAGAGTACTCCTTTCATTGTCCCGCTGACTGACAGAAGTTTTTTTCTGGCCAGCAATAAAAATTCTGTTTCAAATATTTTGCGGATGAAGTATGACCTAGGCGGCGAAGATTATTTCGGTGCGATTTTTTCTGACAGGGAAGAAAGCGCAGACAGCTCTGATGCATTCGGCTTCACGGGATTTAACCGGAATTTCGGTATAGACGGAAAAATTAATTTCGCAGCCAAATATTACCTGACATTT
>JBBRTN010000563.1:0-1606 GCA_038244395.1 Ignavibacteria bacterium | reverse complement strand
TTGAATTGCGTTCCGAATCTGGAGCCCCGCTAAAGCGGCATGTGCTACAACGGAACGAGAAATCCGGTTCCCCTCCTTTTCAAGGAGGGGTTAGGGGTGGTTAAACTTTATGCTATTGCATGTACACTCTCAGGAGACATTATTCTTCTCGGATTATCTCTCGGAACTATTCTTCTCATAAAATCAAAAAATAATTTCGTTGTTGTGCATGAAGGGCAGATACCGATATCGCCATCCCAGATTTCATCGCAGAATGCATCGGGAAGATTTTTATAAATTATTTCTGTTGCCTTCTCGTGTACGTCCCATACCCAGTCAATTTTCGGCGGCTCTTTGCCTTCGTATTCAGTTCCTACCATCGGGATGAACGGACTCATTATAGGAAAAATTCCCTCCATGGATAAATAATTTATTCCTGCTAAAACTGATTCCATCGGCTCAAGTCCCACTACAAACGAACTTAACGCTCTTGCAGGTTTTAATAAGTCACGCGCCTCTTTTAATGATTGTATCCATCTCTCTCTTCCTACTCTTCTTGTTTTACCCGGACAAATTTCACTGAATATTTTTTCATCCCATATCTCAAGATTGAAAGCAACTGAGCTTATTCCTGTCGAGCACAAATATTGAGTCTCTTCTATATTCCTTGTCGCAGTGATAGCTGTTACAATCGGGAAATATTTTTGAGCGAGTAACGGTTTTAATTTTTCTAATATCTCAGGCAAATTTCCAAGTCCGTCATCTTTTGCTGCTCCTGCTGTCATTGCAAGGTGCGAGCAAATCGGATTATCAATAATTGCTTCCTTCACTACATCATAAATATCTTCGGCTTCTTTTATTGTTACAACGTGGTCTTTATTTCTCTGTCTTGCGGGTACGATGTTACAAAATTTACATTGCTCTTTTTTTCCGAAGTATGTGCAGGCATTATCAAAGCAGACACGAAGTCCGCAGTCACCGCGCATCGAAGCGACTTTCTTCATCCACTCACCGCTGCGTGTTTTTTTATCGTAGTAGTCAGGTCTTTTCGGCCATCTTACCTCGCATATCTCAACGTTGTTCTTCATCAGAATTACTGCATCACCGCTCTTATGAACTCTGAACGGAGACTTAGGACTGTAGCGCACATCAACATATAAATCATGCGGCAGCAGCATATCATTCGGCAAAGGACGCGAGCCGTCACCGGTGCCTTTATGTGTGGACTGAGTAATTTCAAATACCCAGAAAACTTTTTCCATTCCGCCCTGACCAACTGTAGTCATCGCTTCCTCTGTTAGAGTAAGTCCTTCAATTAGTAATTCCGTTTTTAGTCTTATCGCTTCGTCTAATGTCATGTTTATAATTAAAAATTTTAAGCGGTTAATTTTGTTTTGATATGTGTTTTGATATTCGTTTCATTACCTGCTCTATTCTTGCAGAAGTTGAACCTGTAACTTCTATAGTGTTCGAATTAAAATCCCATACCCAATCAGTTAATATCTCATTTACTTTGTCTCTTAGTTCCGGCAAATCTGTTTCAGTGAAATCTATTAAATCCGGTTCTTCAATCGGTACAAATACAAGCAGGTCAATTTCACTCATTACATCCTTAACTCTCTGATAT
>JBBRTN010000562.1:0-1606 GCA_038244395.1 Ignavibacteria bacterium | reverse complement strand
ATAAATTTTACACCTATATTTACACAGAGCAGCCGGTATACAGGACTGGTTCGGAAGTAAATTTTAAAGGAACGATAAGAAAAAATATTTCTTCGAAACTTGAGCCGCTTTCGGATAAAGATCTGACAGTAGTTATAAAAGATTCAAAAGGTACAGAGGTTTACAAAGAAGTTCTGAGAACGAATGGAATCGGGAGTTTTAACGGAGCATACAATATTGATGAAGAGGCTGCTTTGGGCGAGTATACTATCAATGCAGTTATTGATGAGAATAATTCCTACAGTGCAGGGTTTACTGTAGAGCAGTACAAGAAGCCGGAATATAAAGTGACTGTAAAGACAGACAAGGGGCAGTATTTTGGAAAAGATAATTTGAATGCGGAAATCGAAGCGCAATATTTTTTTGGAAGTCCGGTGACTGAAGCAGATGTAGAATACAATGTCTACAAAGTAAGATACTATAAACCGTGGTGGATGTTTTCAGGATATTCCTGGTGGTATGAAGACAACTATGAAGATCAGAATGACAATCAGAAATATAACGGTGCTGAGCTGATTTATTCGGGTTCGGGAAAACTTGACGGTTCGGGAAAACTAAATATAGATTATCAGATAAATGAAGAGTTTAAAGAAGATAATAATTTTGATGGCTGGTACAGACCGTATTATTATGATTCAGATTATAAATATATTGTGCAGGCTAAGGTAACGGACAAGTCCCGGAGAGAAATTTCCGGAACGGCAACTGCATTTGTGACGAGAGGAGCATTCTCATTGAGTGCAAATGCGGATAAATATATTTATAAGCCCGATGAGAAAGTGAATATTGAAGTTAATGCATTTGATTTTTCAGATAAGCCTGTTGAAACTAATTTTGAAGTGACAATAAATAAAACAACATGGAGTAAAGATGATTACAAAGAAAGGAAAGATTTTATTTCCACTCTTACAGGCAGAACAAAAACAGACGGGAAGGGTTTTGTATCTTTTAATATTGGCAGTCTTGATGCAGAAGGTGCCTACAATGCAGAGATCAACGCAAAGGATGAAAAGGGGAATATTATTACGACCTCGGCTTACTTTTATGTTTCCAAAGGTGATATGTGGTGGTATTATAATCAGTCGGGCGGAGTTCAGATAATTCCGGATAAGGACAGCTATAAGCCGGGAGAAGTCTGCCACGCTCTGATAATAACAACGAACCCTGATGTTAATGTTTTGGTAACAACTAATACTGATGACATTCTCTCGTATAGAGTGGAGAAATTTTCCGGGACTTCAAAGATGATTGATATTCCCATTACTGATAAATACACTTCAGGCTTTGTGATAAACATAAATTATATTTACAACGGGATTTTTTATAATACAGACAACTCAGTATTGGTAATCCCCGAAGAAAAATTTCTGACAGTTAAGATAGAGACTTCACAATTAATTTATAAACCCCGTGAAACAGGTGAACTCAAAGTAAGAGTAACCGATAATTCAGGAAATCCGGTTGTTAATGCCGAAGTTGCACTTGGAGTTGTAGATGAAGCTATTTATTCAATCAAAGAGGATAATACAAAGGACATAAGAAAATTTTTTTACGGACAAAAATCTGT
>JBBRTN010000561.1:0-1622 GCA_038244395.1 Ignavibacteria bacterium | reverse complement strand
TTCAAAGTGAGATCGGCTCCGGGATTTGTCCTGTAAATTCTGTATCCTTCGAAGTCCTGAAGATTTGAAATGGGATCAATAGATCTTTCAGCATTTGCCGCCCAGTATAAAGTAACGTCTTTATCCGAAATAACCGGTTTTACTTTAGGAGGGTCAGGGGGAGAAGGCAGCTTGTACCCGTTATCATATGCACTCTGCGCCCAGCCAGCGGATATATTTAAATTTTTTCTCTGGTATGATGAATCCCATGTCGTAGGATCTAATCCGAATTTTTTTGCGCAGATGACGGCATATACAAAATTAATTGTATCCTGTAAATAATTTAATGTATATCTGTCTCCGTTTTGTTTTCGTACCGGACCGTAAGAGACAAGTGTTGAACGGTTGCTCGGAGTATGTCTTAGTTCATCTATTCTTGAAGGAAATATTGATGGATTATTTATTGAATCTAAAGCAGGATCTACTGTCAGGTAACCGTGCATTTTTTGATACTTGCCGGCAGCACCGCTGGAATTATTATCAACAGAAGGAGAAAAATAAAGCGGGTCAGTTGTATTTCGGAATTGCCAGATTGTAAATTTTGTTGCCTGATTCAAATTTTCCCCAACAGGTCTTGGAGTGACTCCAAGCATCTTGAATGCAACATAAGTATCTGTAAAGCCGGGGTCGCCATTGTAGTCGTATTCGTATGCCATCCGGTATGTACTGTCATAACCGTCTGCTCCTTTACTGTAAAAAGCTGAGCCGCCTGGCGGAGTGATGTTAGTATTTCTTACTACGCCGTCACACCATAGACCTAAATATATGCTGTCAATAGGAGAAGTATTTCCTCCGTATCCAATGTTAACTAATTTATAGTTTAAAATTACCCAGTTATTTGCGAAGTTAAAATTATAACAATATGTCTCGAGCAAAACTTTTATTCCGAGCGGCGTGTGATTCTGAATACGGGTTCCATTTACATAAAGATTTGTATCAAAGAAATTACAGAGAAAATCCTGGTGAGAAATTGCATCCGGTCTGTAGTTGGGCGAATTCTGAAGCGATGATCTCTCCATAATTCCTTGCCCGTCTGCATTTGTAAATTCAAAACCTTCCGTCCGGTTTGGAGTAGTTACATCAACTGCAGCAGTTGTAACTCTTATAATTCCATCTTTTGAACCGCCTACCCAAATTCCGCCAATGAATAAATTTTCTATACCAGAGCCTTTAGGATACTGGCATGACGGCTGATTTGGAAATCCGACAAACCCGTTCCCAATCGTTCCGAAGTTTGTTACTGTAAGCGCAATATTACCGACGCTTGTATATATATTATTAATATCATCCTGAATGTTAAGAGGGAAATAAAATGCAGAAATAATAATAAACAGTGATATGAGAGTACCAAGAAATGAGAACTTAGAAACCGTATAATAACTCATTTTTTGCCATGAAAGCTTTTTTTTTGGGATCATCAATTTAGTTATGAATAAATTTTATTAGAATTTAAATTAAGACATTTATAGGTAAAAATAAAGATATTGTATTAAATAAATAAAGTTCTCATAGTTATGATTTGACTTAGCTATTTTTTCAACTTCATAGATCCGTTTTTTTATAATATTCTAGTTTTACTTTAT
>JBBRTN010000560.1:0-1622 GCA_038244395.1 Ignavibacteria bacterium | reverse complement strand
TTGCTGTTGGAGAGAAAGAAAGCTTTTTTGTCAACTTTTTTTAGGACGAGACATAGTCAATAGTCAATAGTCAATAGTCAATAGTGAATGTTCAATTATTTTTTGTCATTTCCGAATGCTCTTATCGGGAATCCAAAAACACAAATTCATTTCCATAGTGAATAATGAATAATGAATAATGAATAACGAATAACGAATAATTAATAATTAATAATTAATAATTAGATGAAGCCTACTACCGAACTTTTCGACCTTATAAAATCTCTCACCCCGAGTGAGAAAAGATATTTCAAGCTGAATGTGTCTCTGCAGAAAGGCAGCAAAAATTATTTAAAACTATTTGATGCGCTTGATTCACAGAAAATTTTCAGCGAAGATGATATTAAGATGAAATACAAAAAAGAAAGCTTTGTAAAAAACCTGACCTTTACAAAAAATTATCTGTACAAGCTCATCTTCAGAAGCCTTACTTCATATACTAATGAAAAATCCATCGGATCAAAGCTTAATAATATACTGAACCGTTGCAGGTTCCTTTTTGAAAAATCTCTTTTCAGGGAATATTTTAAGACAGTGCAGACAGGAAAAGAAATGGCAGGGAAATATGAGATGTTCAGTTACCTTCTTGAATTTCTTGAAATAGAAAGACAGCTCACGAAAAAAGAGGATATAGGGAAAATAAACATGAACAATATTTATGATGAAGAGCTTAATGTAATTGAAAAGATTAAAAATATTAACAGCTATAAAAGAGCGGTTTCGGATTTACTTAAAATAAATATTTCGGAAGGAATTGTCAGAAGTAAAGCAGCTGATGAAAGAATAAATCAGATCATTTCAGGCAGGCAGTTCAGGAATGAGAATGAAGCGCTGTCATTGATTGCAAAGGAGAGATTTTATTTTTCAATGTATCTCGCTTCCAGAATTAAAGGCGGCTTCAAGGAATCGCTTGATTATAACAGGAAAAGAGTTTCGCTAATATCCGGAAATAAAAAAATCTTCCAGAAATTTATGTTTGATAATTATAAAGAGTCATATCTGACATTAATCAATTCAGCTTCGCTAGCGGGAAAATTTGATGAGGCGCTGTATTTACATGAGACATACTGCAGAGTCTTCTCCAAGCCCGGGAATACGGGCATTGACGGCTTCATTGCTTATTATGAATTCCGGCTTCTTGAATTAATCATAAACGAAAAGAGCGAGCCTGAAAATAATTTAATCTCCTCCATTGAAAAAATTTTAATACGGTATAAAGATAAAATTACGATTGATTCATATAATATCATCTATTACAATTTATCGAGATATTTTTTTATCAGGGGAAATTTCGCAGAGTCTTTGAGATTAATGAACGTTCTTTTTGACAGCAGATATCAGAAACATACGCCAAACATTGAGCCTTATATGAGACTGCTGAATGTTTTGATTCATTATGAATTGGGGAATTACGGGCTTCTGGCGCATCTTGTCCCTGCAGCAGAAAAATATCTTAAGAGCAGGAATAGATTATTCAGGACGGAGAAACTTGTTCTTAGTTTCTTAAAGAAAATTATAAAGACAAAAACAAATCAGCAGGCAAGGGAAAATTTTTTAACTCTGGATAAGGAATTGACAATTCT
>JBBRTN010000559.1:0-1636 GCA_038244395.1 Ignavibacteria bacterium | reverse complement strand
GTTGATTTGCCCGAACCCGAAGGTCCCATTATTGCGACGTAATCATTTTTCTTAATATTAACGTTCACTCCCTTTAACGCGTACAGTTCTTCCGTACCCATTATGTACAGCTTGGTAATATTTTTTATTTCAATTAAATAATTTTCCATTAATTTATTGAACAGCTTAGCTGTCCCCGCCGTTAAATTTTTGTTTCTTCATTTCATTATCTACTTTTACCTTTGTCCCGTCGTCCAGGTCTTTGTTTATTGCTTTAAAACTTCCTTTGACGACTTCCTGATCTTCCTGAACTCCTTCAAGAATTTCAATATATGAATCATCGCTTATTCCGGTTTTTACTTCTTCTTTCTTCGAACTGTTATTATCAATAACAAATACTATCTCTTTCGGTTTAATTTTTCTGTTTTGTTTCTGTTCTGATTCCCGCTTTATATTCTCATTATCCATTTCTTTACCGAGCCCCTCGTCTTTGAAATCCTCTCTTGTAGTCACTGACTGAATCGGTACAGAAAGCACATTGTTTCTTTTTTCTACTTCAATATCCACTGTACAGCTCATACCCGGTCTTAAATCAAATTCGTTATTAATAATTCTTACCTTTACTATGAAATTTACTACCTGGTCCTGAGTGCCTGTGCCTGTTGACTTTGCGGTGTTTGCAATTTCGTAAACATAACCTGTAAATATTTTATCAGGGAAAGCGTCTATTTCTATTTTTGCAGTGTCACCGACATTTACCTGCGACACATCGGTCTCGCCAACTTCCACTTGGCATTCCATGTTTGATAAGTCCGATATCGTCATGATTTCAGAACCCTGATTTGAAATTGTTCCGAGGACTTTCTCGCCTGTTTCATTATTGAGCTGGGTTACAGTTCCATTTATGGGCGAATAAATTGTTGTCTTTGAAATATCATATTTAATTTTAGAAAGACCTGTTCTCTGCTGATCGACCTGCGCTTTATTTGAATTTAACTGCGCAAGAGTCTGGTCAATATTATTACGTGCATTATCAAGATCACTCTGAGTAGCAAGTCCCTTTTGAGATAAATCAAGCAGCCTGTCATACTCCTGCTGGTATCTTCTCAGAGTAACTTCATTTATTGCGATATTGCTTTGCGCTACATTAATTGATGCGTTCTGTTCTTCCATTGCCGGAGCAAAAGCATCCTGCTTTATTTTTACAAGCAAATCATTTTTCTTAACTTCTTCGCCTTCTTTAAAGGGCAATGAAATTATTTCACCGCTGACTTCAGAGCTTATATTAATTTCAGTTTCGGATTGTATTTTTCCGGTTGCGGTAACTATCTGTGTAATGTCCCTCTTTTTAATTTTCTCTGTCTGGACGACTACCAGATTTTCCTTTTTGCTTGATACCATAACCGCAACAACAATTATTGCAATCAGCAATAATCCCAATATCCAGAGCAATTTTTTCCTGCTCTTTTTCTTTTTCTTCCTGACCGGAATTGGAGGCGGTATTACCGGGGTTGTAATTTCTGACATATTTTATTTATTATTTTGTTTAGCCAAAGTTAATTTAATATTTTAAATCACCGACATAAAATCTGAGCGTTCTTTCAGCAAGTAAAAAATCATAGTAAGCATTTATCTGATCGATTTTAAGCGTATTGAG
>JBBRTN010000558.1:0-1637 GCA_038244395.1 Ignavibacteria bacterium | reverse complement strand
CACGATCTCGTATCTGCATTCTCATTATAAGCTGCGCCTTTAGAAATATCACTTCCCGCGGAGGGCATTGTGAATGCGTGGACTGAACCGCTGTACTCGGTTAATACATAATCAACTTTAGCATCTTCCATCTCTTTCTTAAATGCTATAACATCTTCTTCCGTTACATAAGGGTCAATTGCGCCGTGTTCGACAAGAACCCTGCATTTTATATTTTTTGCATCATCGGGATTTGCGGCTTTGAGGCTTCCATGAAAACTTACGACGCCTTTGATGTCTGCACCGCTGCGCGCGAGTTCGAGCACTCCGCCTCCGCCGAAACAATATCCTATCGCTGCAATATTATTGCCATCAACAAGCGGCTGCATCTTTAATTCGTTAAGTCCCGCTGTGAGCCTTTCACGGAAAAGATTTATATCGGCATAATATTTTCCCGCTTCCTTTCCTGCTTCCTGCGGTGAAGAAGGTCTTGAATCCTTGCCGTAGATGTCAGCTGCAAAAGCAAAGTAGCCGAGCTCAGCTAATTGTTTTGCTCTCAACTTTTCATAATCTGTCAGTCCCATCCACTGATGTATGATTAAGATGCCTGGACGCTTATTATCATTGCTGTTATCGTAGGCTATGTATCCCTGGAGTGTCACGTCGCCAATTTTGTATTCGACGTCTTTGGAAATGATTTCTGATTTTACTTCCATAATAAAAATTAATGTTAGAAACAGAGTTAATGTTAAGACTAATTTCATTGCAGCTCCCTTGATTTAAAAAATTTAAGTTTGTGCAATGATAAGCAAACTAAAAAATATTATTAATTCAAAAATCTTAGTGTGAGAATATTACAGTTAAATTAAGTAAAGATTGTATTTATATTTGGCTAAATAATTTTTATGAATTACGATTTAGATGAGCCCGGCATAAATAAAACTGAAGCTGATAGAATTGAAAAACACAAGATTCTGTCATCATTGTTTTACAGCGGGTGTTTTATTTTACTTCTATGGATAATACAATTTATTCAGTGGGCGCTCGAAAAAGATTTGTCTTCGTTCGGAGTACTGCCAAGACAGCTCTCCGGACTTAAAGGCATACTGACTGCTCCTCTGGTCCATGCAGACATTTCCCATTTGTTTTCCAATTCAACTACATTATTCCTGCTGCTCTTCGGTATTTTATATTTCTACCGTAGCTCTGCGGTAAAGGTATTCTTTATAATTTATTTCTTTGACGGATTTCTTGTGTGGCTTTTTGGAAGGGAGTCATATCACATCGGTGCGAGCGGGCTTGTATACGGGTTTGCGGGCTTTCTTTTTTTCAGCGGCTTGTTCAGAAAAGATAAAAGGTCAATAGCGCTTTCACTCCTGATAGTTTTTCTTTACGGAGGAATGGTGTGGGGAGTGCTGCCAACTGACCCGAAAATTTCCTTTGAGTCACATTTGTTCGGAGCGCTTACAGGAATTGTATGCGCTTTTATTTTCAGGAAAAATGATCCGCCTCCGAAGTATGAATGGGAAGAAGAAGATGACGAGAATAATAATAACGGATATTATAAAGAATATGATGACGGTAAAAGACCCGAAGAAACACTTTCGTTATATGAGGACGATAGTAATGATAATGATAATAATAATGATGACGATATT
>JBBRTN010000557.1:0-1641 GCA_038244395.1 Ignavibacteria bacterium | reverse complement strand
GCATCAGCACAGGCAGGTGATTACTTCTTTGCACTCTTACCTCCTACAAGTACTACATTATACACATCGAGGTTTTATGCAAAAGACAGTCTTGGCGGTCTGTCATTTGGATTAAGTAAATCAACTGCAGCCGCAGGAGGAATATTTTATACAGCCGGAACATTTTCTTTTGGTACTACATATCTTGTAGTTATCAAATATGAATTTGTAACAGGCGGAACGAATGATGACATAATGAAAGCATTTATCTTTTCATCAGGAGTACCGTCTACCGAGCCTCCTAATCCTACAATTGGTCCGGTAACAGGAACAGCCCCTGACAATACGCTCGGCAGAATTGCATTACGGCAGGGAACTTCGGCAAATGCACCTGTAGCTAATGTTGACGGATTCAGGGCTTCTACAAGCTGGGATTTTACTTCAACCTCTGTTTCAAATCTTTCAACAACTATTTCAGATAATTTTTATTTAGCACAAAACTATCCGAATCCATTTAATCCCAATACTACTATCAGATATAATATTGTTGAAAGAGGTTTTGTAAACCTGACAGTATATAATTCTCTCGGAAAGGAAGTCAAAAATCTTATCAATTCAAATGCTGAGGCGGGATCCTATTCAGTTGATTTTAATGGCAGCGGATTAAATTCCGGAATTTATTTTTATAAAATAACTTACATAAATAAAAGCGGGAACAGTTTTACTGACACAAAGAAATTAATATTGTTAAAATAAATCATAACTGTTTATTTAAATAGTTAAAAATAAAAAAATCATTACTATGAAATCCTTAAATAGTAATTACAGAATTAGAGATTATATAATTTTGACAGTTGGAATATTATTATCTTTCAGTAATGCGCATTCGACTGTAATAAATATTACTGCACAGGATTTTTTGTTCACTCCAACTAATGTGAATGCTTTTACAGGTGATACAATTAAATGGACATGGATTGGTTCACGCGACCATACGACTACATGTGACGGAATATTCTCCGGGACTTCTCTCCCCTCCGGTGCGGATACATGGGATGCAGCTTTAAACAGCGGTAATCCTGCGTTTCAATATGTACTCAGAATTGCGGGGACTTATAATTATGCGTGCAGGTTTCATGCGCCCGGGATGTCAGGAACGATTGTAGCTGAAACACCTCTTCCGGTTGAGCTGACAGAATTTGTCGCAACGACAATAAAGAATGAAGTAATATTAGACTGGTCAACAATCTTCGAATACAATAATGACAAATTTGAAATCCAGAGAATTAATGTCAATGATATAAAAGGTAATGATAACATAAATGACTATCCGTTTTTTACAATCGGTGTATTAAGAGGATACGGGAATTCTGACCAGGGGCATCATTACAGTTTTACAGACAGAAATCTGAAGTCAGGTAAATATTTGTACAGATTAAAGCAGGTTGATTTCAACAGTAATTTTATATATCTTCTTTTAAATGAGTATGTAGTCATTGGTGTTCCTTCTAAATTCAGTATATCACAGAATTATCCAAATCCGTTTAATCCAACAACAAAAATAAATTATGAACTTCCAAATGACGGGTTTGTAAAAGTTACTTTATTCGATAATAGCGGTAAGGAAATATCAACTTTGATAAACGCGTATCAAACTTCAGG
>JBBRTN010000556.1:0-1643 GCA_038244395.1 Ignavibacteria bacterium | reverse complement strand
CGGTTAAGATTTCATCTTTAACTTTTACTCTATAATACATTAATAATATATTAATACATTCTTACTACAAAAAGTAACACCAACTCCTTCCTATGAAAGGGAACTAATGGCAGGTATGCATATTCCAAAACATATTTTCGATAATAATATTTTTGTTAAAATTATTATTAGTAAGACTTTATTAATAATTTTTTTTATGATTCTTATTGCTTCTTGCATTGCTTCTTGCGCGACTGATATAAATGCCGCCGATTTTTGGTCTATACAGCCAAGTCCTACAAAAAGAAATCTTACTAATGTTTTCTTTATAAATAATAATACCGGATGGATATCGGGAGATTCGGGAACAATTATAAAAACCACCAATGCAGGAGCGAGCTGGGATATTCAGAATTCAGGCACGCTCGTAGACATTCAGGCGTTTTTTTTTATCAATGAAAGATTAGGCTGGGCAATTGGCTGGGAAATCGCCCCTGATTCGAATTCCTATCTCGGAACAAGAATTTTAAAAACAACTAATGGCGGGACAAACTGGATTTCATATATGTATTCAGTTGCTAATTACTTTATGAAAACAATATATTTTCTGGACTCCGCGAAGGGTTTCATGGCGGGAGCTCCCCTGTCAATCGTATTGACTACCGATGCAGGCGCATCCTGGAATAACGTTGATACAGACACATCTTTGGTGTTGGGATTTCCTGTTGAAAATATTAAATTCATTAATCCTCTCATTGGCTACGCCGCCGGGGGTTTCAGAGATCTCGCAGGCTCTATGTGGCGAACTACAAACGGAGGTCTTAACTGGCTTGCCACTGTTGTAGGTCCTGAACCTTTAAATGATTTATATATTTTTAATTCCTCAAAGGTTATTGCCGCGGGCGGTGATTTCGAATTTGGCTCGAGCACTGTCAAAACTAATGACGGCGGAGCTAATTGGTTTTATACTACACTGGGAGTTTTTGGAGTCGCCAATTCAATTGATTTCCGGACTCAGTATGAAGGCTGGATTTCACTTGGCAGCGCACAGAAATTTGTTTATACACTGGACAGCGGAAATACGTGGACGAATATTTTTGCTCCGGACAGCGCCTCCATTTATGATATTCAATTTATAGATTCACTTCATGGCTGGGCTGCAGGATACAATGGAGTAATTTTAAAATATAATATCGGTACTGTTAATATAAATAATATTAACGACATCATTAGTCCCAATACTTTCTCTCTTTATCAAAACTACCCGAATCCATTCAATCCAAATACTTCTATCATTTACGAATTAAAAAGTAAGAGCAATGTTTCTGTAAAGGTATATGATATAGATGGAAGGGAAATTGTGACTTTAGCTGACGGACTGCAGAGTCCGGGAAAATATTCGTTAACATTTAATGGAGAAAACCTTCCGAGCGGTGTATACTTTTATGAACTTCACGCGCAAAATTTTTCCGAGACAAAGAAAATGCTGCTTTTAAAATAAATTATTTAGCAGATTATTTTTACTCTACTATATTCACCCCCTATTAAAAATCTTATCCTTTAAAACTTTAATGCTGTCAAATTCCGACAATGTTCCTGTTGAAAAATTTGCCTTCTCCTTGGTTGAAGAGTACTCCTTCTGAGAATGAAGCGGGATCATTCCT
>JBBRTN010000555.1:0-1644 GCA_038244395.1 Ignavibacteria bacterium | reverse complement strand
TCAATCGTGTAATGAGCCTTCTGAAGAATCACGCAAACTCCTACTGTGACTGTAGCCAGAAGGAAATAAGTTTTCAGATATTTATTCTTCGCCACCTGGAAAAGCATAAACGCAGTGGATGTATGTCCTGAAAAAAATAAATCCTTAACGATTTTTTTTCCTGTCCCCATTATGAAAACCACCGGATCCTGTAAATCTATACATCCAGCCGGCGGATCAAGAGGGATCAGATACATCGCCAGCATTCTGAATAAAACCAGCAGTGTATAAGTCTGAAAAGCCTTCATCAGAAGTTCCGGCTCAAAGCTGAAACCAACCAATCCTATTATTAAAGAAGAATATATAGTAAAAAAAATCAAAGGATTTAAATCTATAGCATCAAAATGTTTCAGAAGCGGGTCGTCCAGCACAGCGCCGGTCCTGGCTTCATTAAAAATCAGATAATGGCTGAAGCTGTATACGGTGATAATTAAAAATAATACTGTAAGAATGAATTCAGTCCTCAAAACCGGATTTGAAAATATTTTTTTCCAGTTGGAAAGGAAATTTGTTTTTATCAAATTGTTATCGCTAATTATAAATTGTTGCTATTGCATAATTGTATAAATGTATAAATGTATAAATGTATAAATTAAAGGAAGGATTTAAAAAGCTCTTTTATAATTTAATATTTGCTTTTACCTTTTTTTGAAAGTATGACTCCAAGCTGTCCGTTATGATACATCTGATGAAGTTGCCATGCCATTATTACTCTGCCTTTCGTTTTAAAAAAATCACTCTCCGGATCTTTAACTAATGCATGTGCTTCGTCAAATTCCGAATCAATAAGCTCCGAATAAATTTTTTTGTTCTTCAGGTAAACCCTGTCCCAACGGGCTTTTAAATCTCCGACTGACGGATAGTTTTCCGGGGACTGAATCTTACTTCCCTGTCCGAAAACCTCCGCTAACTCCGGGTAAAGCAAATCTCCTTTTCCCATGTAAAGAGAAAAATCATCATCGCTAACAATAAGGTGTCCGAGAATCCACACTCCGTGATTTTTCCCGGGCGAAAGCTCAGTTTTAAAATCCTCATCAGAAAGTCCGCTGAGAGTTTCGTTTATCCATCCAACCATCAGCTCATACTGCTGAAGATATTTTTTTGATATAATATTTTCCATTTAAATTTGATCCGGTTTTAAAAAAAGTCACATTTTTTTTAAAAATTCAGATCATGAGTTCGTTGTTATATTTTCTCCGGGAATTAAATCCAGAAAGTGCCAGGTGTTACAATAAAAATCTCCCGGTCCGAAAAAATCTTTCGCTACCCTGGTGATTTTCCCTTTATTATCTTTTTCAAAAACGGAGACGCCCGGCCAGTAATTATGCTTTCCGTCTTTTATGAAATCATATCCCATATCAAAAATAAAATCTGTCCCTGCAGCAGAATATGTAGGAAAATTCCAGCATCTCGATTCTGCAAATTTCTTATGTACTTCAGGACTGTCGGGAGAGACAAGTACAAACGGTACTTTTTTTTCTATCTCTTTAAAAGTATCCTTGAAGCCGTCCGCCCACATCGTACAGTATGAACAGTCTTTGCCCATGTTATGCACAAGAATAAGATTTTTTTTATCGCCGAACATTTCAGAAAGCCTTACATCTT
>JBBRTN010000554.1:0-1644 GCA_038244395.1 Ignavibacteria bacterium | reverse complement strand
CTTTTAATCAATTTATAACCGGGATTATTTTTAAGGTCTTCCAGCTGAACGTCATTTTTCATATCTTTTGGCCTGTAGCTGTAATGCGAATCCCAGATTATGACCGAGCCCGTCTTCACATCTTTCAGATTTTCGGAGACAAGTCGTTTAAAATTTCCCGGAGCTTCCCTGTAATATTTATCATTATAAAACGGAACGAATATATGGTTATAATATATTTCCTTGCCGCTGATATCAAGAGTATTTATAAATTCAGCAGTCTGTTTCATGGCAACATTCTCAGGAGAAAGTTTTTTAGGATTAAAGCTTACTGCAAGAGAAGCAATAGAAAGCACAAGCAAAAAGATTGACAGTTTATTTAAATATTCCATTACAGGTTCTTTCTTTGTGAATACAATTAATGTCAGTGAAATTAAAATTACAAAGAACTTTGTATAATCGCTTGCATCAAGGAGAATAAAACCGTCAGTAGTCTTTGAGAGAAAAACAAGAGTAACAAATGCAAGTATTCCTATTATCGTATAAGATGTTTTCCTGAAATTTGGCCATGCTAAATTATTGAGACCGGCAGTGGCAAAGACTGCTGCGACCGGAGATATATGAAGCAGGTAACGCCAGTTTCCCGGATTAGCTCCGTCATTAAACATCGTCATCAGCTGAACAAGAAAAATAGAAATAAAGACTATGTAAAAAATCCCGTACTGAAAAATATAATCTTTCATCTTCTTTGTATCTGCAAAAAATCCAAAGAATCCGCACAGGAATAATAGAAGCGTCACCGGACCGACAATAAAAATATAAACTATAAAGTAGTGTGAAATTCCCTGCGACTTATAAGCATATGCACCTAAGGACTGCATTTCAGTTAAAACAAAAAGTATGTCCCCTGTTTTTAAAAATCCAAGTAAATCATAAATCAAAGGGAAGACGGCGAGTGAAATAATTGCATAATAATTTTTCTTCTTGTAAAACAGGAATGCAAGAACAATTATCAGAAGTGCTATTTCCTGTCTGACCATAAAAATATATCCGCATATAAGACCTGCCCAGACGTATCTTTCCTTCCTGTAAAGTATTAAAACAAATATGATGAGAAGCGAAGTAAATATTTCTGAATAAGATCTGAATGAAAGGTCGAAGAACAAAGGCTGAAAAGCCAGTAGCAGCGCTCCGAAGAAGGCATAATTGATTTTATAAACCTTAAGCAGAATGAAAGTGAAATAAACTGTAACAGAAGCAATGACCGCATTCACCATGAGAACTGTTTCATATCCAAACAATGACGGGACTACCATCAGAATTTTATAACCGGGCTTCGGAGAGTTGCCCAGTATCGCCGATGGGTCTGTCCAGAAACGTATCATATTAATGTACTGACCTATTTCATCATCCTGGTAAAATCCCGTTGAATATTTACTGCTTATATAATAAATCAAGGCGAAGACCGGGATGACAAGCCAAAAATATTTGTCTGCTGACGGACCTAAATCAAAAGATGCAGATTTTACCGGCGTTGTTTTTTTAATCTGATTTTTTTTTGCCATAAAGTAAGTGACAAATATATTAATATACTTTTCAAAATGAAATCGAATTAGTATTATGATTGTCCCTAAAAAAAAGGCCTCTGCCCGGAAGCGGAGACCT
>JBBRTN010000553.1:0-1646 GCA_038244395.1 Ignavibacteria bacterium | reverse complement strand
TGCTTAACTACGGAAGCAGCAGAATAATATTAAACAAAATGAATTTCGATGATATATATGAATACGGTTTTTCACCTGCAGGTGAAATTTATTATATAGGTCAGAATTATGAAGACATTGAGAAAAATAAAAAAGCCGAATCGTATTTTTATATAGGTGACAGACTTGTTGGAAAGTTCGAGTATTTATCTTATCAGTACGGAGAGAATAATTCATCGATCATAAAATTTGATTCAAAAGGTAACTATGCCTTTGTCGCTGAAGAGAGAATTGATACAGCCGCTATCCGTGATTTTATAGTGACAAACACAGGTAAGCTTCCTTTCCCGGAAAATATTGTGACTGATGCGAAAATGTTTTCCTTTATTTCCAATCTGATGTATACTAATTCGGACAGACTCTTTTTCATTGCTGCTATGAATTATAATCGGGAGACCGGTAAATCAGTTATGGAGATATTTGTTGACAATAAATCATTGGGAAAGATTTACAGCACAATCAATGACGTTAAATATGACCGCGTGAAAAATGAAATATCATTCATAGCATCGAGAGGAAATAAAATTTATAAAGTAACTGTTTCGCATTAGATCTTTGAGAAATATCTCACGGATCAAACTTAAGTGAAAGAAATTTCATTTCCATTCAACCGGATTGACTGAGTAACCATCGCTTTCCATAATTACTGCGCCTTCAAGGTCTGTTCTGTAAAACTTTGTATTAATATTTTGCAGTCTGCGGAGGACAATATCTGACGGATGATTAAATTTGTTATACATTCCGCAGGAAATTACCGCGAAGGCAGGTCTGTTTTTAATAAGAAAAGGAATTGTAGAAGATGTGTAGCTTCCGTGGTGGGCAACTTTTAAAATATCTGTCTTAAGAAAATCCGAGTATGTGACATACAAAAATCTTTCTGCTTCCTTTTCAATGTCGCCTCCGAAAAAAATTTTGGCATCCTTATATTTCAGTATGAAAGCTACAGAGCCGTTATTTAAATTATTATTAATTGTAAAGCCGTCTTTATTTACAAAATCATCGGTCGGAAAGACGAAGTACATTCTTATGTCTTCGATGTCATCAATGAAATCACCGCTGCGGACAATTTCTCTTTTAATATGTTTGCCTTCGATAATACTGTTCATAGTTTCAATGAAAGGAGTCTTAAAGTTTTGCCCGCTCTCGATTATTTCTCCGACAATAAAATTATCAAGCAGGTAATTAATTCCGCCGATATGATCATTATGAAGATGAGTGATTATCAATACATCAATTTTCTTGATTCCAATTCTTTTAAGGTAAGGAGCTATCGTACGCTCTCCGCTATTGAATGTAAAAGTCATTGTTCCGCAGTCAACCAGCAGGACTTTGTCATCGGGAGTTTGTATCAGAGCGCAATCACCCTGACCTACATCCAGAAAGGTAATCCTTAGCTTCTTTGTAAAATCAATATTGTAAATAATTAATCCTGTAAGTATCAAAGCGCAAATAGTAATTCTGAAAAAGATTTCGCGAAGACTCTTTGAGGTCAATATTAAAGTAAGAATTAAATAATAGCATATGAGTTCAGGGTATCCGAAATTTCCTGCAGGAATAAAAGAGAAGTCCAGCGATGCGCACCATTTTATAAAACCTATCTGAATACC
>JBBRTN010000552.1:0-1648 GCA_038244395.1 Ignavibacteria bacterium | reverse complement strand
CTTGCCCCAGCAGCTTCCTCCTCCCCATGAAAACTTCCTGCATCGTTTGTCGTCAGTATCGGTTGCTCCTACTGCAAAGACACCCTTATAACTTGCAGGATAATAATCCCTGTTATCTCCTTTGTTCATCATTGCAGAATTAACCATTACACCGTTGTCTACAGCATAATCAATTGCGGTTTTCAAAACCTTGGAGTAATCATCTCCTCCCTCGCTCATATTTATAATCTTCGCCCCGTTATCGGTTGCATACTTTATTGATTCAGCCCACCAGCTGTATTCGCCGGTATTATCCGCGCTTAAATTCTTGCAGTTCATCAGCCTGCATTTCTGATCGACACCCGCAAAACCAATTTGATTATTCGTGTTGGCTCCTATTACTGTGGCGATATTTGTACCGTGTCCGAATCCGTCTTCGGGTCTCTTGTCATCATATGCAAAATCCCATCCTTTATAATCATCAACATATCCGTTCTGATCATCATCAATCCCGTTTCCCGGAATCTCCCCTTTATTTATCCAGATCCTGTCTCTTAAATCCGGATGGTCATCTTTAATTCCCGAATCCAGAATTGCAACAATGACATCATCACTGCCTTTCTCTATATCCCAGGCATTCAAAATTTTTATGTCCGCGCCGATTTTCCCGGACCCGCCTCCTGAGGATGGCTCTACTGATCCGTTATTCTGTAAATACCACTGGCGGGAAAACATCTCATCATCAGGAATGACAGAAGAAAATAATTTTTTCAAAGCAATCTCCCTGACACCTGCAGATTTACCAATAAAAACCGGCTCGGAATATTCTACATTATTATCTTTATCAAAATCCTTAACCATATCGTCTATGGAGAAATCGGAAAATTGTTCACCGCTCATATCCGTGCTGCCTTCCGAACTGATACTGCTGATATTAAATATGTATATTCTTGACATCTCGTATTTCTCAAACAATTCTTTGCTTCCGTTATTTAATCTGAAGAGATTTTTTATGGAGGAGATTTTATACTTTTTTATTTTTTCATCAAGAGAGGTAATGCCCGTAACCAGTGAGATCCTGCCTGTAGCCTCGGATATATTTAAATCATGTTTTGTTTTGACAAAAAATTTATTACTGCTGTATGATCCATGCTCCGGGACTGCTGAGTTTTTGTAAGGAGAAATAAATATTGTCGATGCTATAGCAATGGATAATAAAATAGTTTTCATATTCGGTGAGAGAAAAAGTTTTAAAAATTATATGATATTCCTAAAGTTAATTTGACTCCGTCAACAAATATATTTGAATTTAAGTTTTTCTCCAGCGGATAATTTACTCCGTTTATATTAATAGTGGAAACCGGGAATTCACTGACGACATTATATTGACCCTGCCTGAACCTTACATCAAAAACTGCCGAAATCTGTTTTGTTAATAATATCTCCATACCGCTTACTATAAGAAAACTGTACCCGGGGGATTTTGAAATAGTCTGACTCTCAATATTCAGGACTGTTCTCGTCCTGTCTCCGAAATAAACTCCGAGCCCGCCCCCGAGATAAATATTTAAATCTTCTGTGAACTGCGGGATATTGAAAATTCCTGAAAACTCTATTGGTAATACCCACAATTGCTCGCTTACCCTGGCTTTCACTCTTAGAGTATCAT
>JBBRTN010000551.1:0-1648 GCA_038244395.1 Ignavibacteria bacterium | reverse complement strand
TCCTTTAACAGCTGCACGGTCTAATACCGCAAAAGTTTTTTTCAATTCTTCCTCGGCTCCGGTCTTATCCTTTACTACGAGAACTCTCTTCACGGATCCTTTTATTAATGCTTTAAAAGTTTTGTTTCTATCTGTTCTCTTAACGGTTTGTCTTGCTCTTTTTTGCGCTGATTTATGTCTTAATGGCATTTAGCTATTCTTTTTTTATTATTTATTTAAAACAAAAATAAAGAAATCCCCTTCCAAAATCAAAGCATTAAGAGAATGCCCATAACTTTCATAAGTTTTTTCTCATATTAAAAAATATTTTATCTTCCGGTCAGCATGAAAACCGGTCAAGCTATTTTGTAATGAAAATTCGGAAATCCTTTGAAATGCTCTTCTTTTTCTGAGTTTCTATTTAAAGAGGCTTAAAATGTATTGACAGAAATACCGATCCTTAAGGTGAAAACCCCGAAAAACTTTATTTGCAATATAAGTTTAACCAATGTAATTTTGCTTAGAGTTCATTCCAAAAAAATAATAACCAGGAGCAGATGTTTGCAAGCGTCTTTCCGAAAAGGCATGCCGGTATGCCGGGTTATTATTTCAATTTCCATAAATTTATGTCAAACAATCACACAGCCCAAAATATATTTAATTTCATTCTTACTGCTTCCGTTTAAGGAGGTTTATGATTTCATGAACTCCGTGCTGAAAAATCAATTATACAAATATCTAATTATTTTAGATTATTTTTTTAACTATTTAAAACTATTTTAACTACCCAATGAATTTTATTATTTCAAAATTAAAAGGAGATAAAAAAATGATTTCCAACTATTTTAAATTTTTTGCAACTGTAATATTGCTCTCAATCACAGCGGGCTCTTATTCGCAGGAAAAGAAAATTCAGCCGCCTGAAATCCCGGCGCCAATTCAAAATGATAAGAATAACGAGAGAGGAAATTCAAATATTAACTCTCATTCAAAAGCAGAAATTACAGCGCTTGAAAACGAAATGATTGCCGCCAAAAGATCAGGCGACAATGAAAGCGTTTTAAGAATACAGGAACAATTAAACAAACTAACAGGCTCGGTTACTATGCAGGGTGAAAGAATGGATCTTCAGTTAATGAAGGCAGGCAGCAATCCTGTCTCACCGGATAATATTAATGCCGGGCTTGTTTCTTCAGTGACCGGAGTAAAAGGAATCAGCTCCTGCACTGAACAGGTAGGAGCTACGGGAGGAAGGATCTGGTCTGTATTTGTTTTCGGTCCGCAGAACGGCGCAACAATTGACCAGCTGAGATTATGCTATAAAAATTTCGGAGAAACAAACTGGAACGAATGGGTCACACTGGGTTTTTCTACCGGGAACAGAATGTGGCAGGATGAGATTGATGTTGAGCTGATAGAAAATTCTACAGGCGACAAATATATATGGGTTGCATTCGGCTATGCGACAAATAATTATGCAGGCCAGTATAAAATCGGTGTAACAATTATAAAGATCACAGGCGCTTTAAATTACGGAGGCTATTCTTTAAACTGGCCGGGCACTGTGAACACAAATTATTACAGAAGACCGCGCATTACTTCAGACAACGAAGCATATCCTTCCAATCCCTGGATTTATATTACAGCTTGTCTGGACAGCGGTGTCGCG
>JBBRTN010000550.1:0-1654 GCA_038244395.1 Ignavibacteria bacterium | reverse complement strand
CTTTACTGAGTTTTTCAAGATACATTATCAGTGCACGCAGACTGTTGCCATGAGCGGATATCAGAATATTTTTTCCTTTCTTAAGCTCGGGTTCGATTTTAGAATGATAATACGGGAGAACTCTGTCGGCAGTATCTTTAAGACTTTCACCGTTAGGAGGAGGGGTATCAAAACTTCTTCTCCATATTTTTACCTGTTCATCTCCGAATTTTTTTCTGCATTCGTCTTTATTCAATCCTTCCAGATCCCCGTACTTTCTTTCATTAAGAGCCTGATCTCTTTCAATAGGAATATCTGTCTGCCCAATTTCTTTTAAAATAATATCGAGCGTTCTCTGCGCTCTCTTTAAATCTGAAGTAAAGGCTTCATCGAATTTATAGCTTTTTAATTTTTCTCCGGCCTTTTTTGCTTCGGATTCACCTTCCGGGGACAGGTCAATATCAACCCAACCGGTAAAACGGTTTTCAAGATTCCAATGGGACTGTCCATGGCGGACAATGACTAACTTGGACATAAATAATTCTTTGATTTAAAAACTTTGCAAAGTTAGTCTAAATTAATTTTTCTTACAACTAAATAAAATTTAATGCCGGACAAAAAGGAATTTGGAATGCAGTGTTCTCCTGGATGAAACCTCACAGGTTTTAAAAACCTGTGAGGTTTCAATAAATGACTCTAAGCCGACAAAAGTTTTCCGGAAAAGTTAGCACCGGCTTTTTTTGTTGATTATTATCCGGCTCATCTCATGGTGAAATTCAATAAAACTATTTAGTCCTCCGAATATTTTTAATACTTCCTCACGGGCTAGTCTTGTTTTTTTCCCTGATAAGATTGAATTATACGAACTATGCTCATAGTCTCTGAAATCACTTATTAATTTATGTCTTTGCGGGTCGAAGTGAGAATTAAATATCATAGTCTTTAATGATTTTTTGGAAATAATAATTTTTCTTCGGAATCTTTCCTGAAAAAGGCTTCCGGTTCTGTTATACATTTTGTTAATACTTTTTGAATAAGTGTTGAAAAAATTCGAAAAGGGCAGTGATAAATTTTTATGATCAATTATGAAGTTCCCGGTTAATTCACTCTCATCTCTTATTTTTATAATAAAATGAAAATGATTTTTTAAAAGGCTGTATGAATATGTTTCGGCAATTTCCTGAATATACTTGCCATATAGCCTTAGAAAATAGTAATAATTTTTATTCTGAATGAATAGAGATTCTCTGTTATTACCAATATTATATATATGGTAATGCAGGCCTGGAATTAAATTTTCTGTTTTAGTCATAAGTCAATTCTCATTAGTTAAAATAATTTTATAAGTTAAATTGGGATTTAAACCTCACAGGTTTTAAAAACCTGTGAGGTTTAATGTTTTTGATTTTGATAAAATCTCTCCAACCATTGCTGTTAAAATCTGACCTCAACCCCCGCCGAAAGCCTGTTATTAATATCTCCTTTTATTTCATCATAACCGCTTCCTATGCTCTTTGCTCCGTCAATGAAAGTCTCCGAGTATTTCGCTGCAATTTCAAAATAGGAAAACGGTTTATATTTAATCAGCAGATACCATCTTCTTCCGCGTCCGTAGAGTGCGACATTTGACATTATACCCAATATATCACTTTCAAATTCGTAGATTCTGCTGTCG
>JBBRTN010000549.1:0-1670 GCA_038244395.1 Ignavibacteria bacterium | reverse complement strand
CTCCCGTATCTTTTAATCATATTCTTCGAAGTAATTATTCCCGTAAAAAAAGTCACAGTGATTAAGATCATCAGTACGTAAGGAATAAAAAATATGCCGAAGAAAAAAATTACCAATGATGCTAAGCTGCCGATCGTTCCGCTTATCGTCGGGAAATATCCCGAAAAGAAAAAACTCGAGAATATTATGCTGAACAAATCAACCTTCGCATCAGGATCGACAATCTTTTTCTTCTTAATTATTTGTCTCATATTATTTTAACGCAGCCGTTATTTATTATTTACAGTGTCATCTTTTCTGCTTTCGAAAAAATATGATATACCGGTATAAAGCGTTATCAGAGTTACAAAAATAATTATATAGTAATTTAATTTTGAGTGAAGGAATTCTGTAATACCATTTTTTAAATTGCTTCCAATATCAAATGAAACTATACAGACTAATATTACAATCAAAAAAATATAAGACATCTGAACGAAAGTTTTTGTCTTCGCAATAAATGACGTCTTCATCGTCTTACCGTTCAACTCCTGGTATGAACGAAGCAATGTTATTGTTATGTCTCTTATTACAATTACAATTACCATCCAGAGCGGCATTATCCCGATTAAATAAAAACCAATGAAAGCAAGTGAAGTCAGTATTTTATCTGCAAGCGGGTCGAGAAAAATACCGGTCTTGCTTACCAATCCGTATTTTCTTGCATGCCATCCGTCATACCAGTCGGTCAGAACTGCAATGAAAAATACTGCCAGGGAAAGTTGTTTGTAGAATAAATTGTCGGAAAGAAATAAGAATAAAAATACCGGAGCTAAAATAATTCTAAGCAGCGATAATTGATTCGGAAATGACATAACAATTTCAAAATTACAAATAGTGAATAGTCAATAGTGAATAGTTAATTATTTTCATTCACCAACATTTAACTATTAACAGAGGCAAACGCCTTCCCTCTCTGCGTGTGTCTCGTCTGCGAAGAAAGAATTGCTTTTCTCAGCCTTATGCTTTTAGGAGTGACTTCTACAATCTCATCGTCTTTTATAAAATCAATCGCCTTCTCAAGCGTCATAGGAACAACAGGGGTCAATATCATGCTTTCATCTTTTCCGGATGCGCGCATATTAGAAAGCTTCTTTCCCTTTGTCGGATTTACATCAAGATCATTGTCCCTGTTATGCTCGCCGACTATCATCCCTTCATAAACGGGGTCATTTGGAATTGTAAACAAAGTACCTCTCGGCTCAAGATTATATAATGAATATGAAAGCGCAGTGCCCTGCCTGTCAGAAACCATAGAGCCAGTCAGACGTGTTGGGAATTCTCCTCTGTGCTCTTCATAGCCCTGCAGATATGAGTTCATGATTCCTGTTCCTCTTGTGTCAGTAAGAAATTCATTTCTGTATCCAATCAGGGAACGCGAGGGAATTGTAAATTCCATTCTTACCCGCCCTGTGCCGTGATTGACAAGATTAATCATTCTTCCTTTTCTGCGGGAAAGCTTTTCGGAAATTATTCCTACAAAGTTTTCATCACAGTCAATAAACAAATGCTCTATCGGCTCAAGTGTCTGACCGTCTTTCTTTTTATAGATAACCTGCGGTCTGCCCACGCTTAATTCATATCCTTCCCTTCTCATAGTTTCAATAAGAATCACCATCTGAAATTCTCCT
>JBBRTN010000548.1:0-1675 GCA_038244395.1 Ignavibacteria bacterium | reverse complement strand
TGTTTGAAATAACAACTCCTATGTTATGAAACAGTTCTTCGGAAAATCCCAGCAGCATAAGGGAATGTTTATAATTGCCTTCTGCAAAATATTTATAACCAAGACCCGTAAAGCAAAGTCCTAATTTATGTTTGTCCGATTTCTTATCACACTTTTTTATACAACTTATATAAATCTCTCCCGCTTTGTCCGTTTCATTCCTTATCAAAGCGATATCTGCTAATCTTATTAATGAATGAGAAATAAGATTCGTATACCCGAATTCTTTTGACAGCGCAATACTCTGCTCATATAAATGCTCTGCATCAGAATATTTTTTCAATGAATAATACAGATTCCCCAGATTCAGATAGACAATTGAGCTTGCATTAAAATCTTTAATCTCTTCCAGAACCGGCAGGGTCTGTTCATAAAAAACCATTGACTTTTTTAAATCACCGCTCTGATAGGATAATGCTGCCATGTTTGCAAGTGCCCTTGCTATCGAGTGTTTATTATTAACTTCCCTGTAAACTTCCAGGGCTTCACTGCACTGCTGAAATGCAATGTCATATTCTCCCTGTGTCTGATTAACGGATGATAAATTTATCAGTGAATTTGCAACCGTTTCTTTATTATTAATTTCTTTTCCGATTTGTATGCTTTCCTCATACAGCTTTCTTGCAGTGCCGAGTTCCTCTTTATTAAAATTAAGTATCCCCAGGGTGTTTAAACACTGGCAAATTTTTTCTTTATTGTCTGCTGTTTTGAAATATTCAAGACTCTCATTCAGATAATTTTCCGCATTTTCATAGTCGCCGAGATTGCATGCTAAATATCCGGCGTTTAGCTGCGCTTCTGATTTATCTTTAATGTCAAGTCCGGTATCCTTCTCTGTAATTCTTTTAAAGATTTCGATTGCTTCGGAAAAATTTCCAGTGAATTCCCAGAAGTTCATAACTTCCTTTACCAATTGAATTGCTGCAGCGGGAGTATTTTCAATTGACCACTTCAATGCCGACCTGAGATTATCCTGCTCCGGCTCTGCCTTTGCATACCACTTTGTCTGCTCTTTGCCGTGTATCATGTCATCCGAGCCTTTTAGTAATTTCAAATAAAATTCGAAATGCTTCTTTTGAATGTCAGTCGTATCAGTTAATTTTTCTTCAAATTTTTCTACGCCGTACTGTCTTATTGATTCCAGTATGTTAAATCTCGTACTGCCTGAATTTTCAATTGAATATATAATTGATTTATCAAGCAGGTTAGTCATGAGGTCAATTATTTCATCCTCTCCGTCATCTATGCCTCCGCAAATTTCTTCCGCCGCTTCTACTGTCCATCCCCCGGAGAATATTGTCAGATGCTGAAATAATATTTTTTCTTTTTCAGGAAGTAAATCATAGCTCCAGTCTATCATCGCCCGCAGAGTCTGCTGATGTGGCAAGGCTGTCCTGCTGCCTCCGGTGAGCAAATTAAACCTGTCACTTATTTTTTCCAGAATATCAAAGGTTTCCATAACACCCCTTGTTGTCAAGACGCCCAGCGACTTTGAAATTTTCCATTTACTCTTGTCGCGAGTATCCAACAGCATCCTGTCTTCGTCCTCAGGTGAGTATGGAAACTCCTGGCTAATAGAAATCCTAGGAAGGTATTTGAACTTTCTAAGGTATGATGATTTTGAGTATGCGTCTTT
>JBBRTN010000547.1:0-1676 GCA_038244395.1 Ignavibacteria bacterium | reverse complement strand
TTCACCTTGGTCACGGGAGAGGATTATCTCTTGGGAAAGCCATTGCCAATTTGCTCGAGTGGACAGGCTATAAAGTTTCGAGGGAATATTATTACAATGACGCGGGAAACCAGATGAACAATCTGGCTAAATCAGTTTATGCAAGATATATGCAGATTATCAATCCGGACTTTCCCTTTCCGGAAGATGGATATGTAGGCGAATATATAAAAGATATTGCGAAAATAATTTACGATGAAAGAAAAGATTCTCTGAAGGATTCGGATGATCTTGAATTTTTTAAAAAAGCCGGAGAGAATTATAATTTTAAGCTGATAAGAAAAACACTGGATCTGCTTGGTATAAACCATGATATTTTTTTTAATGAAACTTCCCTCTACGAAAATAAAACAATTGATAATATTCTTGATGAATACAGGAATAAATCTTTTTCTTATGAAGAAGACGGAGCTGTATGGCTCAAAATGAATCCGGAGCAAGGATTTCAAAAAGATAAAGTCATTGTAAAGTCAAGCGGAGAGCCCACTTACCGTCTTCCGGATATTGCCTATCATGCTGATAAATTAAAGCGCGGTTATGACCTGATAGTGGACATATTCGGATCAGATCATGGAGATACTTACAAAGAGGTTCTTTACGGGGTAAAGCTTCTTGGCTATAATACGGAGAAAATAAAAGTGATAATTCATCAGATGGTAACTTTTAAAATGGGAGATGAATCCGTAAAGATGAGCAAAAGAAGTGATAATGCTATCTACCTTAATGATCTTATTGATGACATAGGACCTGACGCAGCACAGTTTTTCTTTAACATGCGGGGAAGAAACACTCATCTTGATTTTGATGTGACTCTTGCAAAAGAGCAGTCGGAAAAGAATCCAATGTATTATCTGCAATATGCTCATGCAAGAATCTGCGGAATACTTAGAAACGCCGATGAAAATCTACCGGGTTATAAAAATATTGATATCAATAAAATCAATCCCGGATTGATTAAGACTCAGGAAGAAATTAGATTGTTAAAAATACTCTCCGGATTTCCTGAAGTAGTTTTGAGCTCCGCTCTGAGTTTTGAACCGCACAAAATTATTTCATACTTAAATGAAGTCGCAGAAAGCTTTCACAGGTTTTATCATAATAACAGAGTAGTGGATATTGAAAATACCGGCTTATCCGAATTAAGATTACTGATATGTATTGCGACAAGACAGGTTTTTAAAAACGGTTTTAAAATAATAGGTATAAGCGCACCGGAAAGGATGTAAATAAAAAAGACGGATAAAATTTATTTATCCGCCTCGATTTCAATATTTATTTTACAGCTTATTTTTTATCCGTGCTTTTTTTTGTATTTGGAGTTGTAGTATTTGTTTTTGTGGTGGTATTCGGTGTACTGGTGGTATTAGTCTTGGTAGTCCCTGTCGTACCCGTTGTGCTTGTTGTCCCCGTTGTACTTGTTGTTCCCGTCATTGGCGCCTTTTTCATTTTTCTATGGTGCATTGTATTATACATCAATTTATTTTCGCTTATAGCCGAAAAATTTGCCATCTGATTCTTATCCAGTACAGATGACATACTGCTTTTTACTTTTTCCCAGTCTTTCATACATGCTTCATTGCATGCGCTCTTATCACCCTTGAATTCTTTCATGTAAGATGCCTGGTCAGTGTAGTAAC
>JBBRTN010000546.1:0-1681 GCA_038244395.1 Ignavibacteria bacterium | reverse complement strand
TTTGTCTGAAGTTTTCCAGATGACTGAAGTATGTTTAGCGTTCCTTTTATGTTTGTATCAACATAGCTTTCCGGTGAACTATAGCTGAACGGGATCGCAATTAATGCAGCAAGATGGAATACAATTTCAATATCTTTGAGAGCATTTTCCACCATATTGTAATCCCGTATGTCACCGGAGATAATTTCAATTTGTTTGAGTTTTTCCTTTGGCAGTGAATCAAGCCAGCCGTAGGAATTAAAGGAATTATAAAAAACAAATGCTCTGACCTTGCATCCTTCCTCAAGAAGTCTTTCTGTAAGATGGCTTCCGATAAAACCGTCTGCTCCTGTTACAAGTACTTTCTTATTTTTCAATTTATTTTTTTTCGATCATTAATAAACAACTCCAATATAAAATTAAGAATAAAATTGTCCGTCCATTAATCCGTAATTCCCAATCCTGTTAAGCTTTCCCGTTTTCCAAAAATCACCTGGAAGAATCTGAACGCTCATTGCATTTTCCACATTATCAAGAATATTTTCTGCCTGAGTATTATTGAAGCTGGCAAACAATCTTATTGAATAATGATTTGCCCTGAGAAGAAGTCTCGGAATCTTCAGAAACAATGACCCGCATAAATTAATATTTTCAAATTTGTTTCCTGTCTCATCGCTCACAAAGTTTGCCTTCGTATTCCCGAATTCATCCATGAATGATACGGCAACAATAATATTCCCGCTCAGTTTTTCTTTAAGCTCATACTTCATTTCCACAGTTACTGCATCTCCTGAAATTATCTGCGAGCGTGCTTCCCCGAGACTGTCAATGATTTTAATATCGGTAAATTTAAAATTACTGCTGCCTGTTCTGTCTTCTCTCTCTGCAAGATTTAATTCCGATGTCTGATTATTAGCAGAAAGATATTTACTGACTGCACTTCCGACATCACCTTCATAAATAAGCTTTCCGTATTCCAGTATGATTCCCCTGCTGCATAAATTTTTTACAGCTGCCATATTATGACTCACAAACAAAACTGTCCTGCCCTCTTTGACAGATACATCCTGCATTTTACCGATGCACTTTTTTTGAAATTCAGCGTCGCCCACTGCAAGCACTTCATCAACAATTAATATTTCAGGATCAAGATGAGCTGCCACCGCAAACGCAAGGCGGACATACATTCCCGAAGAATATCTTTTTACCGGCGTATCAATGTACTTGCCTATTCCCGAAAACTCTACAATCTCATCAAACTTTCTCCTGATTTCATTTTTTGTCATTCCGAGAATCGAACCATTCAGGAAAATATTCTCTCTTCCCGTGAGTTCCTGATGAAAGCCCGTCCCGACTTCAAGCAGGCTTGCAACCCTTCCCTTGATTTTAATACTTCCCGAAGATGGATTAGTAACTCTGGATAATATTTTCAAAAGTGTGGATTTTCCTGCTCCGTTCTTTCCGATAACTCCGAGCACATCACCCTTACTGACTTCAAAATTAATATCCTTCAGAGCCCAGACATACTCGCTTCCTCCGGTAATGTCACGGTTATTTACTTCACCTATTTTAAAATCAGGATTCTCTTTCCTTAGTATTTTATTTACAAACCGGTTTACATCCTGCACAATTGTCCTTGAGTTGATAATCCCCAGACGGTAAAGCTTTGAAAGATTATCAACTTTTATAACCGTATCCATTA
>JBBRTN010000545.1:0-1702 GCA_038244395.1 Ignavibacteria bacterium | reverse complement strand
GTCTGAATTTTCGACAATAGCTTTTCAAGCGATGTCGTATTCTCCGTCCTGATTTTTAAAATATGCGAACCGTCACCCGTGATGGAGTGACACTCCAGTACCTCACGTGCATTCTTACATTGTTCAATGAACTGCCTGTAATATTTTGAAGATTCGCTGACAACGAAAATAAAACATGTAATATCATGCTTAAGCTTTTTATGATTTAGGACTGCATTGTAAGACTTGATATAACCGTGTGATTCCAGTTTTGAGATTCTGTCAATCGTGGACGGCAAGGAGAGTCCGATTATTTCCGAAAGCTCATTCTTCTTTATCTGCGAATTCTTTTGAAGCTCGCCCAGTATGGTAAAATCTATCTTGTCTAGTTTTAGATCTTCCGAATATTTGTTTTCTGAAGTGATGCCTTAAAAAATTAGGTTATTAATTATTTTTACCTCACAAATTAAGGTAAATTATAAATTTTGTCAAGTATAATTTGGCTATAGGAAAGAATTATTTAAATTGAATTGATATAATTTTATTCTGATTCTAACTTGCTTACAAATAAAATTTAAAGAAAATGAATATTTACAGAATAATGCTTGCCAATGCATTCGTACTGATTACGCTTGGAGTTTACGGATTTTTTTCTTCGGGCAGCCCCACGGCATTAATTGCTCCTGTAATAGGTGTGATACTGATCGGGCTCGCATTTCCCACAAAGAATGAAAACAAGACAGCAGCACACATTGCAATTGCTCTCACATTCATTTCGGCAATAATGTTTTTTGTAACTGCATTCATGCGAAACAATATGATAGTTATGGTAATGGCAGTCTTTACACTGCTTGCTTTTATAATGTACCTGATGGATTTTATGAGAAGGAAACAGGAACAAAGGAAGGCATCGTAAGAATACATTTCGCCGATTTTAATTTCACTCTTAAACCGATAAACTGAACTTCGACCGCATTGCATCTAATTGACCTGATAAAGAAATTCCGTTTCGCTGTTGCGTCTACAATTTTTTTAACTCTCGTAGAAAACCTGGCATGGATAGTAGAGCCTTACCTGCTGGGTGTAGTTATTGATGCCCTCATTGATAAGGAATTTACTGATCCTGCCACTGATGTATTCTATCCGATTTTTATCTGGGTCTTGTTGTTCTGCGTGAACACCGGAGTTGGGTCTTTCAGAAGAGTGTATGATACAAAGCTGTTTACAAGAATGTTTACAAAACTGGCATACTATGTCGCACAGAATTCCATTCAGAAAAATTATTCCACTTCATTAACCTCGGCAAGAGCTGAGCTTTCATATCAGTACATTTCTTTTTTACAATACCGGATGCCGGAAATAATTGACAACGTAATTTCAATCTTCGGGGCAATAGTAGCAATGTATCTCTTTGACTGGAGGATCTCGCTGACTTGTTTAGTAATTGTCATACCGCTTTTTTTTATCAATAAATTTTATGTTTTGAAAGTTGCTCCGCATCAGAAAGAATATCATGATAAATATGAGGACATAGTAGAAATAATTTCGAAGAAAGACCCCGTACATGTAGAAGAATATTATAAACAGCTTGCTGAGCCGCAGATTAGAATTTCAAAATGGGGCGCGTTAAATTTCACGCTGCTGAGGGGAGTTCTGCTCATGATCTTTTTATCAGTGCTTTTCATAGCGATAGATCTGGACGGATTCAGTGCAGGTGAATTAT
>JBBRTN010000544.1:0-1703 GCA_038244395.1 Ignavibacteria bacterium | reverse complement strand
TATTTTTTTCATTTTATAAATTTACTTTACATTTTTTTAATCGAGATTACAGATACAGACCTTGCATCTGCATTAACATTTCCTTTCAGCGAGACTTTATCTCCGTCAGACAATTCACTCTTTACATCCTTCAGATTAATATCCGGAGTGTTTTCAGTGACAAGTATATACCCTGAATTAGGATCTATCCTGATTGTTCCTTTGGCTTCTATCTTTATGTCACGGACACTGAATCCACCGTCTGAAACGGCATCCCGGATCTTCGAGACATTAATCGGCGGATTGCTTTTAAAAGTCAGAATAAATAATGTATTTTTCAAATCAGTCTTTACTGACTTTACAAAGTCCAGTGATTTAAACTCCTCTTCCACTCCTTTTGCGCACAGTGAGCATGTAAAACCATCAACGCCTATTATCAGGCTTGTAACCTGTGCAAATGCATAATTACCCGATATTAACGGCACAAGAAGTAATATAATAAAGATTAGTTTTTTCATAGTTTCAAAATTGGGTTAAGTTAGTATTCAGTTTAAAAGATGTAACAGAGTTAAAATCTTCGCGAAATATTTGTGAATTGGTGTCTTCATTGAAAAGCTGAAACCTGTCCGTGTGATTTTTAGTTGCTTTAACTTAACTTTTTTACAATGAATTTTCAAATCATATTTTTTAAAAGCTTTGTTTCTTTCCACGCACACCTCAGTAAAACCACTGCCTCAGTCAGAGAAACAACTCAATTCGTTGCAATTCAATGCTTATAGTAAATATTTTAATTTTTTAATTTAAAGTTTATCTGTTTATATTATCAAAAAAATTAAATAGCAGTTTTAAATAAATACATAAATGATAATTAAAATATGAATATGAAAAAAATATTTTTTACCTGTTTCGTTTTATGCTTTGCCATTATTAATGCAAGCGCGCAGACAATGAGCATCAGCTATAAAACCACATCTGATGAAAATGCGGAAATGCATTATAAAGTCAGCGCAACATATCCGCAGGTTGATTTCGGTCCGGATGCGTTAATGGGTGTCCGCGGCATTGCACAGGATATCAATAATTCTCTCGACGCAATTGTAAAAGGTATTGTCCGGGATTTTGTAAAGCAGGTATCAGAAATGCCTGAAAAAACCGTCGACGGGGCAGGGAGCTCACTGACAATTACCAGCCGCGGATGGGTATCTAACGGGACTCTGCTTTCTGTTGAGCTGACCACATTTAACAATGTAGCCGGAATGGCTCACCCGATGAAGACAATTACCACATTCAATTTTCTTGATGACGGACAGGGTCCCTTGTCAGTATCCGATTTATTTTTGAGCAATTCGGATTTTCTGAATTACATTTCTAATTACTGCATAAACAATTTAAGGACATATGCACAGAAGGAAGGCTACACAAATATCGACGATATGATTACGGGCGGCGCTTCACCGGATATGAAAAATTTTACCGAATGGACAATCGGTAACGACAGCCTGAATATTATTTTTAATCCTTACCAGGTCGCACCTTATGTTTTTGGAATACAGACTGTTTCAATTCCGTTGACCGGTATGATTAATATGCTTGATCCAAAAGGTCCTCTCTCTTTTATGTTCAGATAAAAACATAATTACTTAACTCCTCTTTCAGCGCCCCATGAGCCCTGAAGCTTACGGAGAAAGACAATCTGACCTATGTGATAAGCATTATGAATGTTA
>JBBRTN010000543.1:0-1706 GCA_038244395.1 Ignavibacteria bacterium | reverse complement strand
TTATCAACTATTGCGCATGAATATTTTCATACATGGAACGTGAAGCAGCTCAGACCAAAAGGACTTGACCCATATGACTTCAGCAAGGAAAATTATACATCTGAGCTATGGATCGCCGAGGGAATTACATCTTATTATGAAAATATTTTTCTTCTTCGCACCGGATATCTTTCTCCAGATAAATATATTAACCTGCTGAGCAGCAATGTGCAGAATGATTTTAGCAGACCGGGGAATTATATGCAGAGCCTTGCCGAATCGGGATTTGATGCATGGATAAAGTATAATAATAGTACACCCAATAAATTTATTTCCGAAACAGATTTTTATTCTAAAGGCGCTAATCTCGGACTTCTCACTGACCTAGAAATCCGCCACAGCTCGGGCAATAAATATTCACTGGACGATGTAATGAAAACCATGATGAAAAATTTTCCGCTTAAACAGGGAGGTTATACAAATGAGGATTTCATTAAAGTTTGTGAAGAATACAACGGCGGAAGCATGAAGAGTTTTTTTGATTCTTATCTTTACGGACTCGATACGCTCGACTGGAAAAAATATTTAAAGTACGCCGGTCTTGATCTGACTATATCACACGATCCTTCAAAGCCATCATTAGGAATTTCGACAAGAGAATCAGGAGAGAAATTAATTATATCATATATTATTCCCGGTTCACCTGCTTACAAATCAGGTCTTGATGTTAATGATGAAATTATCGCTCTCGACGGTTACAGAGTCAGGAGCTCGGGTCTCGGCAGCAGAGTCTCGGACATGAAGGAAGGAGATGAGGTCATACTTACAATAATGAGAGAAGATAAGCTCAGAGAATTCAAAGTAACGCTTGAAGGATTTGAATCCCCTAAATATAAAATAGAAAAAACCGGCAACCCGGACAAACTTCAGAAGAAAATATTTCAAAGCTGGCTTGGCACTGAATGGAAATAAATTTTAAGAGAATTAAGATTATAGATTACATAGTTTGGAATGTTTGAAATGAATCTTTCCAAAATAGAATTTAAATCCTAATAATTTTTATTTATTATGCTCATAAAATTTCTGAAAAACATTTCTAAAAAATTATGAGAAGTTTAAACTTAAAAGAAAGATATCCCTCGGCATTTCCAAAATTAACCCGCGCACAGCTCAAGGCTGTGGCAGAAGTCGCGCAATGCAGGACTTATCATGATGGCGATATTCTGATAAAAGCGGGAGCAAAGGATTTCAAGTGTGATGTTATCCAGAAAGGTGAGGTAGAAATAATCGACAGTACGGGAGATGAACCGAGAGTGATAGTAACTCATGAAGCCCGCGAGTTTACAGGAGACCTGACAAATCTTGCGGGCAGAGCTTCGAATGTTGATGCAATCGCAAAGGGCACAGTAGAAGTGTATGAGATATGTAATTCAGAACTCGAAAAAATTATAAGCACAAATCCCGAGCTTAGCGATATTATGCTAAATGCTTTTTCAGAAAGGTCAGTCGCACTAAGAGAACTTCACATCACCGGCATCCGTGTAATCGGACCTCAGTCATCGAAGGATACTTTCCGCATCAGGGACTTTCTCGCACGCAACAGAATACTTTTTACCTGGATAGATTCTGAAAACGATAAAGGCTCCGGCATTGAAGAATTGCTTCATCACTTTGGCGCAGAAGAAAAAGATTTGCCTGTAGTCGCTTACGGAAATGAGTGGCTTCTC
>JBBRTN010000542.1:0-1714 GCA_038244395.1 Ignavibacteria bacterium | reverse complement strand
GTCTCTGATATTGACTCGAGGTTTCATCAAGCGTATAGCCATCCGAATTTGAAATTATCATTTGATCAATTTTTTCCCTCTATGTCATGGAAGACAGTGTCTTTTCAGTCCATTCATTTGATTGAAGAAGTATGTCCCGACCACTTTTCCTATTATTATAATTAGAATAAATATTTTCGCCATTCTGTAAAAAAGTTTCTTTTGAACTCAGAAGAGTCATCAGAAAAGAAATTAATAATAGGTTGACTGAAAAAAATCTGGCTGGCATTTTATTTAGCGTCCTTATTTTCTCTTTCGATTTTTTCATTTGCATTCACAAAATATTTCATAATTTCCATTGGCAATGGTATTATAAGAGTGGAAGTTTTCTCAGCAGCAATCTCTGTCATTACCTGCAGATATCTCAGCTGCATAGCGTTTGCGTGGCTTCCTAATATTTCGGCAGCATCCGTCAGTTTTTGCGCAGACATATATTCTCCTTCGGAATTAATAATCTTTGCTCTCTTGTCTCTTTCTGCCTCTGCCTGTCTTGACATTGCTCTTATCATCTCCTGCGGAAGATCAACATTCTTCAGTTCGACGTTCATAACCTGAATGCCCCACGGCTCAGTCTCCCGGTCAATTAATTCTTTAAGCTTGCTGTTAACCAATTCCCTGTGAGCAAGCAGGTCATCAAGATCACCCTGGCCCGTAACGGTTCGCAAGGTAGTCTGGGATATCAGAGAAGTTGCATACATATAATCCTGAATCTGAATAATCGCTTTATTCGGATCCACGACTCTGAAATAAACTACTGCATTTACTTTTACCGATACATTATCTTTTGTAATAATATCCTGTGGAGGAACGTCCAGCGCTATTGTCCTCAAACCGATTTTTACCATTTTATCCAACACGGGTATGAGAATTATTAAACCCGGTCCCTTTACTCCGGAGAATTTCCCCAGACGGAATATTACCCCGCGCTCGTATTCATTAAGAACTCTGAATGATCTCAGTATCATCACTAAGAATACGAATCCGAGTATTGCACCGAAACCAATAAGTAAACCTACTGCAGCATCCATCTTTTAATATTTAATATTTAATTTGAAAAATTAGTATTTCAACAAATTCAGTTTTTACAATTTATAATTTTACAATTTACTTTCCATAATCATTATTTCTTCTTTAAACATCTTTAGTTTTTCCTCGATTGATTTATAATCATTAAGCTGCATAAGCTCAAGCCGGAATTTACTTACATCTCTTAAGTCTCTTAAATATCCCGAATAGTGTTTCCTGAATTCCCTTACTCCGAGCGGCTCGCCTTTTAATTCACATGCTAATCTTAAATGCTCTATACAAACATCAATTCTTTCTTCAGGTGAAGGTTCTTCTTCATGATAATTATTTTCCAGATAAAATTTTGACTGACGGAATATCCATGGATTTACAATTGCCGCCTGCCCGATCATTACAGCATCGGCTCCGAATGTTTCAAATGCAAATTTTACATCTTTGGGAGTTTTTATATTTCCGTTGAGTACCACAGGTATCTCTACGCCGGCATCTTTGATTCTCTTTATCCAGTTCCAGTCAGCTTCACCTTTGTTGCCCTGCGAGCGCAGCCTACAGTGGACAGTAAGTGCCTGTATACCAATGCTTTCAAGTATCTTTGCGACCTCAACAATCACAATAGAATTTTCATCCCAGCCCAATCTTGTTTTTAATG
>JBBRTN010000540.1:0-1744 GCA_038244395.1 Ignavibacteria bacterium | reverse complement strand
GGAGATAACAGCAAGGATCTGAAAAGTACTTTATCTGAAATTAAATCTCTTACGAATACGGTAGATACTCTTGTCAATAATCTGAACATAGTAGTTTCGGAAGTTAAGAATAAAGACAAAGGTGTGGGAAAATTCCTCACTGATGATAAATTTTTCGATAACATGAACAATACTCTTACCGAACTTGAAAAGCTTACCAAGAGCATTCGCACAAAGGGAATCAAACTGAATTTATTTTAATCCACTGCAACGATTTAAAATAAATTTTTCGAAATACAAACTCCGGAAAGTCTATTACACTCTTCTAAAACTACTTTTATAAAACTGTACCGGCTTTAAATACCTAATGCCGCTATGAGCATTCAGCAGTATTGTGTGAGAATAAGAAACCATACGAAAAAAATCACAATGCTAAAAATTATTCCGGCAACACTTACCAGGACTATCCAAATGACTCTTTGTCTTTTTATGAATAAGTAAGGCACGATTATGGAGGAAAATATGAGCGGAATGGGGAAGCCAATTAGTACGATTAAATAAACCCACTCCGGCGGACTCTTGGTGCACCCGAATACCATAACTGAAACCATCAATATCGCCACTGCATAAACGCCAGCGGAAAGAATAAAAAGACCAACCCCTATTAATATTCCTGTGGTCAGTCGTTTTTTATCGGATGAGATTTGTGGATCCAAGATTATTATTTATTGAGAAGATATTATATTAAAAATATTTCTAATGAAAATTTTCTCTAAAAAAAAAACCTCAAAGCTGATAATCTTTAAGGTAATTTTTAAAAGACATTTTTAAAAATTATAAATTATGATTTTACTTAAGGGCAAATCCTACATCAATTCTCTGAGTAGAGCCGACTTTTCCCATTGAGTTGAATGCATAATCCAGGGAATAATAATTCAGGAATTTAAATCCCAGTCCTGCAGAAAATCCTGCGATCCCGAGAGACGTCCCTGTCTTTAAATCCTGGCGTTGGTTGTTATTGTATCCGACTCTGAACTGGAAATTATCACTGAAATCAAATTCACCTCCGACAGAAAGATTTTTAAACCTGTCAAAAAACTGATCAACATTCTGTGAAAGGTTATCCAGTTCGAAGTGAACATTCAGAGGAAGATGCTCGAGTTTTTTGCTGACACCTACTCTCAGGTCAAGCGGCAGATCCTCCTGCGTCGAAATATATTCGGTTAACTGAGTTCCTGCATTAAGCAGGCTGAGTCCGAAGTTCCAATGGCTCGCCGGTATTGTGTATAATGCGCCGAGGTCTGCTGCGATAGCAGTTGAGGAATAATTATCTATGTTCGAATAAATATACTTAAGATTAATGCCGTAATGAAAATTGTTTTTGTAAGTATTTGAATACCCGAGCGAGATTGCAAGATCATTTGCAGAAAATGTACCGAGACTGTTTGACTGCTCGTCAAATTTTTCGAAGCTGCCATAGTTCATATACCTTATACCGCCTCCAACATAGCCGCTGTTTTTTAATTTTTGTCCGTAAGCAAGGTTGCCGGAATTTATGTCGAGCAAATATTTAAAGAAACCGATTTGAGCCTGTGTAGTCGTCAGAGTAGACAAAGCAGCAGGATTATAAAATATGGAGACTATATCATCTGTATTTGAATTAAAGCTGCCTCCGAGTGCTGAAGGTCTTGCGCCTATATCTAATTTCAGGAAATTGTAAGTGGATTTATCCTGTGAGAAAATTATGCCTGAAGTAAAAATTATT
>JBBRTN010000539.1:0-1744 GCA_038244395.1 Ignavibacteria bacterium | reverse complement strand
TAAGCATTGTTGTTTTATTTGCTTTGATTTATTTGCAATCCTGCTCGTCAGTCACAACAGTTTCAGGAACCTGGAAGAAACCGGCAACAGCTGCTCAGCGGTACAAGAAAATTGCTGTTATAGGACTTAGCGGAGATATAGTAAAAAGATCCGCTGTCGAAAAAGCAATTGTGAATCAGTTAGCCGCAAGTGGAATTACTGCTGTTGCGGGAACAAATATATTACCTGACAACATGGTTGACGGCGACCATGACGGAAAAGTGGATCAAGATAAAAAGGATAAGATTGCAGCTCTTCTTGAAAAGCAGGGAGTCGACGGTGTACTGACTATATCACTTGTTAATGTGAAGGAATCGGAGCAGTATGTTCCCGGGACAAATTTTTACACTCCTTATTCAGGATATTACGGATTCAACAATTATTACTTTGGAGCATATAACATGGTCAATACACCCGGCTATTATGTTAAAAATACCAATATCTTTCTTGCAAGTAATTTTTATAATTTAGACACACAGCAATTGCTGTGGTCAGCACAAACAAATACCGGGAATCCAACTTCTCTAAGTGATTTAGCAACTTCCTACGCATCAGCTTTGTGTGAAAAATTTTTAAGCGCAGGTGTTGTAAAACCATAATTTAAAAAATTACTTTCTATATTTTCCATGGGCAGTTTATTCAGTTAAACTGCTCATTTTATTTATAAGGCATTCCTTAGGAGTGTTAGGATAATACCATCTTATCATTTTCAATTGCTTTGAATCTCTTTTTGATAAAAGGTATATTTGATAAAATTTTAAATCATATAAGATAATTCAGAAGGGAAATTAATGTCAAGAAAATTTTCAATAGCAATTCTTTTTGTTTCGTTATGTTTACTATCCGGCAGTTGCGGAAATAAGAACGAGCAGGCAGGAGATAAAAAACAAAATGATAATAAATCCGCATCCTTAAATTCAGATCTTGTAACAAAAGATGATAAAGGAATAAGAGTATCTCTCTTACTAAAGCCGAAAAAAGGAGATGTATTCAGATATAAAATGAATGCAAAAACAACTTCAAAAGAAAAGAGTCCTCTTACAAAGGATAAAGAAGTAAATTCAGATCAGGATATAAATTATTTTTATACCGAAGAAGTGAATGACGTGGCGTCATCCGGCATCATTACATACAAAATAAAATTTGACAGCATAGACATTAAGTCTACTGCTACTGCAAGCGATTCGACGATGAACATGACTTATAATTCCAACATAAAGGATTCTATTTATTCTAAGCCGGACTTCATACAATATAATTCGATAATGAATGAGGAATTCTTTGCGAGAGTTTCACCGCAGGGTGAGATCTCGGAAATATACGGTTTGGAAAAAGTTTATGAAAATATGTATAAAGCTCTTGGTGATACGCTTACTCCCCAGCAAAAAGAATCGCTGAAAGATTCCTTCGGCAAAGAGGCAATTCAGGCGGTTCTTCAGCAGCAATTCCAGATGTTCCCTCAGAATGAAGTTTATAAGGATTCGACATGGACCCGCTCATATGAAACCCAGATATTAATTTTCCCGGTAAAAAATATTTTGAACTACAAGCTCAGGGAATACAATGAACAAAACAATCAAATCCTCCTGACCATTGACGCAGACCTGGCAGTGGATTTTATACAAAAGGAAATTAAAGAAAAAAGTATGACATACATAGTGGAGGATGCAAAGACCGGAGGGAAAGGAGTAATTGTTTTTAATTT
>JBBRTN010000538.1:0-1751 GCA_038244395.1 Ignavibacteria bacterium | reverse complement strand
GGTTGGATATTTATTATGGGATTTTGCAAAAATAATCTACGGACCTTCAAAAATGAAATATATGGTTAATATATTTGAAGAGATTTATAAACACAGTATCAGGGTGTTAAACGAAGTTTATGAAAACAAGGAACAAAAAGATTTTAAAATTACTGCTCACAAAAAATTTATTTGGTTATGCAAAAATAATAAAACCGATCAGGCGATTAAATACTGGAGTGAATTTATTAACGAGCTTACGATGATTGTTCTCGGCAGAAATGCAAAATGAATCAATGCGAATCAATTCGAATCAATAAGAGAAATAATTATTCAGTATTAAATTAATTTTATTTGTAACTAAGTTACCACGTAAAACAGAGAAAGAACGAAAATTAAAATGAAGAACTGTCCTACTATCGTTGAAAAGATAGCAAAACATCTAAGGCATGAAATCTCCCACTCTAATCTAAAATCCGGGGAGCATCTGAAAGAATCTGCTATAGCCAAAATTTTTGAAATCAGCAGGGTTCCGGTTAGAGAGGCATTCAGATTACTTCAGAGCGAAGGCTATCTCGAAGTCATTCCAAACAGGGGAAGCTTCGTTGGAAAAATCAGGAAAAAACATATTCTTGAAACAAGCCTGGTTTACGAACTACTCGCTCCGGTTTTACTCGATGCCGCAATTCCTAAATATAATCAGAAGACCTACATCAAAGCCGGCAAGATTCTTACACAAGTCGAAAAATGCAAAGACTCAAATGAAGTCGGATATTTATTATGGGATTTTGCAAAAGTAATTTTCGGTCCTTCAAAAATGCCATTTATAATCGGCCTGTTTGATAATATGTACAGACAAAATATCAGAATGCTTAATGAAATTTTTGAAATCGCCCAGCACAGTAAATATGACACGTCCAACCATAGAAAATTTCTCCAACTGTGTAAAGCAAACAGGAAGGAAGAAGCAATTGAATTGTGGAGCGTTCATGTAAAAACAATTGAACAAATTTCCCTGAAGACGGGATTGAGTAAGAAGAATTAATCACTCATATTAATCTTTCTACCGCGTCTTTTATTCTTTCGACTCCGATAACCTCAGCATTATTCTTCCTTGTGCTTAGATTTTTAATATTTCCCTTTGGAATAATTATTTTTTTAAACCCGAGTTTTGCGGCTTCCGTTATTCGCCTTTCAACATAAGAAATAGTCCTTACCTCTCCCGATAATCCCACTTCTCCGAGAATAACAGTTTCCGAATCAACAGGTATGTCCCGGAATGATGAGTAGATACTCATAGCTACGGCGAGATCTATTGCGGGCTCATCTATCTTTATTCCGCCTGCGATGTTTATGAAAATGTCGGACTTGTTTAAAAATATTCCCAGCTTCTTTTCTAATACGGCTACAATGATGTTCAGCTTTTTATAATCAAAGCCCATTGAGGTTCGCTGCGGAATCCCGTAATTAGATGTTGTGACAAGCGCCTGAACTTCGACCAGTATCGGGCGTGTTCCTTCAAGCGATGATGATATTACACAGCCGGACGCACCGTAATTTCTTTGGGACAAAAATACTTCACTCGGGTTCAAAACTTCCTTCAGTCCGCCGTCCGTCATTTCAAATATTCCTATTTCATTCGTCGATCCGAAACGGTTTTTTATTCCGCGCAAAATCCTGTACGAATGTGTCCTCTCTCCCTCAAACTGGAGTACAACATCCACCATATGCTCCAGAACTTTTGGTCCCGCTATCATACCTTCCTTTGTGAT
>JBBRTN010000537.1:0-1755 GCA_038244395.1 Ignavibacteria bacterium | reverse complement strand
TACAAGATACCCGCCCTCATCACCGCTTTCAGGTCCGAGGTCGATAATGTGATCTGCGCATTTTATTACTTCAAGATTGTGCTCTATGACTAAAACTGAATTTCCTTTTTTTATTAATTCATCAAAACACTTCAGCAGTTTAGAAACATCATAATAATGAAGGCCGGTCGTGGGTTCATCAAACACAAATAACGTATGCCTTTCAGAGTCCTGGAAAGTCAGATGATAGGCGAGCTTGACTCTCTGTGACTCGCCTCCCGAAAGCGTTGTCGCGGATTGTCCGACTCTCAGATAACCAAGTCCGACATCATCCAGTATCTTCAGCTTCTTCACGATTTTCGGAAACGGACGGAAAAAATTTATTGCTTCTATAACAGTCATCTCCAGGACTTCGCTTATATTTTTATGTACTCCTTCGCTTCCTTTAAGCTTAATGTCCAGTACTTCCTTCTTGTATCTCTTTCCCCTGCAGACCTCGCATTCAAGTATGATGTCAGCCATGAACTGCATTTCAATTTTGATAACTCCCGTACCTTCGCAGGTTTCGCATCTCCCGCCGGGAACATTAAATGAAAAATATCCTGAATACAAATTCTTTTTTTTTGATTCCGATGTTCCGGCAAATGCTTCTCGGATAATATCAAATGCTTTTATGTAAGTTACAGGGTTACTTCTGGGAGTCTTTCCTATAGGATTCTGGTCAATCATTTCCACTGCATCAATGCTTTCATATCCTTCGAGAGAATCATGTTCACCTATTCTTTCATTGTATGAGCCCTCGAGCTTTCGTTTTAAATCTCCGTAAAGAATATTGTTTACAAGAGTTGACTTTCCGGAGCCGCTGACTCCTGTGACACAAACAAACATACCCAGGGGAAATTTTATATCAATGTCCTTTAAATTATTTTCCCTCGCGCCTTTTATTTTTAGAAACTTAGTGGTCCGGTTAATTTCTTTTCTTGACGATGGGATATTTATTTTCATTTTCCCGCTGAGAAATTTTCCCGTCAGGGATTTTGTGTCTTTTAAAATTTTATCATAAGTCCCCTGGAAAATCACTTCACCACCTTTCTCGCCTGCAAAAGGTCCGATGTCAATAATCTCATCTGCTTCTTTCATCATATCGCTGTCATGCTCGACCACCAAAACGCTGTTACCAAGGTCACGCAGGGATTTCATAATATTTATGAGTTTATAATTATCACGCGGATGAAGTCCAATGGAGGGTTCATCCAGAACGTAAATCGAACCGACAAGCGAAGAGCCGAGTGAAGTAGAAAGATTTATTCTTTGTGATTCGCCGCCGGAAAGAGTATTGGAAAGCCTGTCAAGCGTAAGATATGTAAGACCGACATCATTGAGATATTTTAATCTTGATACAATTTCTTCGAGTATTCTTTCCGAGATTTTCCTTTCATATTCACTTAATTTTATATTAAGAAAAAAAACATAAGCTTCCTCAATTTTCATTTTTACAATGTCTGAAATTGCCCTTCCGTTTATTTTTATATATCCGGCTTCCTTGCGCAGACGAGAGCCGCCGCATTCACTGCAGATTGTATATGCCCTGTACCTGTTAAGTAAGACCCTGTAATGAAGTTTGTATGCCGCTTCTTTTTCTATCCTTTTGAAAAACTTGTTGAGTCCAATGTATATATCACCGCCTTTGTAAATAAATTCTTTTTGCTTGTCCGTCAGCTTATTAAAAGGCAAATGAACATCCACTCCGAAATCGCCGGCTTCATTTATTAAGTC
>JBBRTN010000536.1:0-1759 GCA_038244395.1 Ignavibacteria bacterium | reverse complement strand
GGAGAAGGGCTGGAAAGGATTTAAGACAGGCAAGAAAGAAAATAAACTCGGGATGAGGTCATGTGATACTGCTGAATTGATTTTTGAAAATGTTGAGGTACCTGCAGAAAATTTAATCGGCGAAGAAGGTCAGGGATTTAAGCAATGCATGCAGATACTTGACGGCGGCAGAATTGCTATTGCTGCTTTGTCACTGGGAATAGGTCAGGGCGCTTTGGATGCATCCATAAAGTATTCCAAGGAAAGAAAACAATTCGGTAAGTCGCTTTCTGAATTTCAGGGAATCCAGTTTAAACTTTCCGATATGGCGACTGAACTTGATGCATCAAGACTGCTTGTGTATAAAGCCGCATGGAGCAAGGACCAGGGACGCGATATTAATCTGTCTGCTGCAATGGCGAAATATTATGCAAGTGAAGCTGCCACAAGAGCGACTAACGAAGCTATTCAGATTCACGGCGGTTACGGTTTCATAAAAGATTTTCCCGTCGAAAAATTCTACAGGGATGTTAAATTAATGACAATCGGAGAAGGCACTTCCGAAGTTCAGAAAATGGTCATCGCCAGAAATATTCTGAACATGTTTTAGTATTATAATAAAAAAAAAATAAAGCCATTCTCTAATTTTGAGTTTGGCTTTTTTTGTTTTTTGATTTACATTATTGGATTTGAATACTGACAGCTTAGTCTGTCGGGTTGTTTTATGATTACAATCAATTTTTTACTTTTAACTTACAACTTTTAAATATCAGTCAGTGGCATTTTTAGATAAAATAGGTTTTAACAAATTAAAAGAAGGTCTTAACAAGACAAAGGACAATCTCTTTGGAAAAGTAAACCGGCTTGTGAATGCAAGAGGAGTAATAGACGATGAATTTCTTTCGGAGCTTGAGGAAATTTTAATTTCGTCCGATATCGGTTTTGACACTTCGGAAATATTAATCAGCAGCATAAAAGAACGCACGCAGAAGGATAAATATGTAGGTCAGGAAGAACTTAATAAATTAATCAGTGACGAATTAAGAAAAGTCTTTTCCGCGACAACTTCGGAATTTAAGTCATTCAATTTCTCATCTGACAAAAAGCCATTTGTAATAATGGTTGTCGGAGTTAACGGAGTAGGAAAGACAACTTCAATAGGAAAGCTAGCGCATAATTTTAAGAAAGCAGGAAAGAGCGTTTTGATTGGCTCGGCAGATACTTTCAGGGCTGCGGCGAATGACCAGCTTGAGATCTGGGCAAAGCGCGCCGGCGTTGATATTATTCAGAGCAAAATTACTTCAGACCCTGCTTCAGTTTCATTTGAGACAATACAGTCGGCAGTTGCAAAGAAAATTGATGTGGTGATAATTGATACAGCCGGACGTCTGCACAATAAGTCTCATCTCATGGAGGAATTGAAAAAAATAAAACGTGTTATGCAGAAGGTAATCCCCGATGCTCCTCATGAAATTTTTATAGTTATTGATTCGACAACGGGACAGAACGGATTAAACCAGGCAAAGGAATTTTCCAATGCGCTTGAAGGATTGACAGGAATAATAATGACTAAGCTGGACGGCACTGCCAAGGGCGGCATTGTATTAAAAATAAACAGGGAGATGAAACTGCCCGTGAGGGTTATTGGAGTGGGTGAACAAATAGATGACCTGCAGATTTTTGAGAGTGAGAGTTTCGTCGAAGCGCTTTTTGAAAAATAGATCCTGAAAATATTAAAAGATAGAAAAGATATTAAAAGAAATGGAAAGACATTACAGAT
>JBBRTN010000535.1:0-1763 GCA_038244395.1 Ignavibacteria bacterium | reverse complement strand
TTTTCCTATGTGAAAAGATTTTTAAAGTTTTTCCTTTTCCCGGCTCTTGATATAGTGCTGTTGTATGCATCCCTGATATTATCGGTAAAAATAAGATTCGGCATTTTTCCGAATAAGGATTACCTGTTTATAATTTCAGTCTATGTTTTGATATGGTTCTTGCTCCTTGCTGTATTCGGTTTGTATTCAAAGAAAAATTTTCTGTCACTGAAAAATACATTTAATGCTCTTATAGTTGGATTCTTTATTAACTCTTCCATCAATTACTTCTTTAACGAATATGAATTTTCAATAGGCGTTATATTAGCTTCGACATTATTTTCACTGGTCTTCCTTATACTGTGGAGAGGGCTTTACAGGATGTATGTGTTTTTCGTTTCAAAAAATATTCTCCTTAATAAAATAAATCTTTTAATAGTAGGAGATGAAAAGCTGAATCAGAATGCGGAAGACAGGCTTAATGCAAAGTATAATATCCTGCACTTTGATGAAATTGCATCTAGAAAAAATATTGACGAGCTTGAAGAGATAATCCAGATAAGGAAAGTTGATGAAGTGATATTCGCAGGAAATTATTTTACAAATCAGGATATGCTTAATTTAATGTGGGACTTCAGGAGCAGGAATGTAAAGTTCAAGATATTTCCATCCGGAAAGGAACTGATCCTGTCACGAATCCACAGCAGCAGTCTTGACAATATAAATCTTATTGAAATTGAATATAATATTAATAATAAATTAAATATATTTTTAAAAAGAATTTTTGATATATTTTTGTCGGCAGTGTTGTTGATTACCGTTTACCCTGTATTAATTTTACGGATGAAAGTTTTTAAAATAAAATTATCAAAGCATTTTTCAAAACTCCTTTTGCTGCCTCAGGTTTTCAGCGGGGAATACAGTTTCGTCGGGTATCCGGTTTGGTTAAGTGTAAACAGCAAAAATTATATCGGCAAGAAAGGCCTCACAGGTCTGATACAGCTTAATCATTATGAAGGGATGAGCGATGATGAAATGCAAAACCTGAATTTGTTTTATGCAAAGAACCAGTCATTGGTGCTTGATATCGAGATACTTTTAAAAACTTTCTTTTCAATTTTTAAAAAATAAAAAAACTGATTAATGGCTTTACAGAATATTCTTGAATTTGAAAAACCGGTTATAGAGCTTGAACAAAAAATTGCGGAGATGCGTAAGATGTCTGACCAATTAGACATTTCCAATGAAATCAACAAGCTGGAGATTAAAGTGAATGAATTGAGAAAAAATATTTTCGAAAATCTTACTCCCTGGCAAATCGTTCAGCTTGCCCGGCACCCCGAGAGACCATATGCGCTGGATTACATATACCTCATGACCGAAAATTTTATCGAGCAGCATGGTGACAGATATTACGGCGATGACAATGCCGTTGTCGGAGGATTTGCGAAGCTGAATGACAAGACTGTCATGATAATAGGACACCAGAAAGGGAGAGATACAAAGTCAAACATTTTCAGAAATTTCGGAATGCCAAATCCGGAAGGATACAGAAAGGCTTTGCGTCTAATGAAGCTTGCGGAAAAATTCAACAAGCCGGTAATTACACTGATTGATACTCCCGGAGCTTATCCCGGAATTGAAGCCGAGGAAAGAGGACAGGCAGAAGCCATTGCGAGAAATTTATTTGAAATGTCGAAACTGAAAGTTCCGATAATAGCTGCTATCATAGGAGAAGGTGCTTCCGGCGGCGCATTGGGAATAGGAGTAGGAGATAGGATTCT
>JBBRTN010000534.1:0-1778 GCA_038244395.1 Ignavibacteria bacterium | reverse complement strand
TCAAACTTATGGTTTTCCTTGGGAGCTGACAACCGAATTGGCTGAAGTTTCCGGTCAGAAAATTGATAAAAAAGAATTTGAGGAAGAATTCAAAAAACATCAGAATTTATCCCGCACTTCATCCGCCGGAATGTTTAAAGGCGGGCTGGTTGACCACGAGCCGCAGACTGTTAAGCATCACACCGCGCACCATCTTTTATTAGCCGCACTTAGGGAGGTGCTGGGCAATCATGTTGTGCAAAGAGGCTCAAATGTTTCCAAGGACCGGTTGAGAATAGATTTTTCACACGGGGAAAAAGTAACTCCTGAGCAGCTTAAACGTGTAGAAGATATAGTAAACAAAAAAATCCAGGAAGATTTGGAAGTCAGGCGCGAAGAAATGCCAAAAGCGGAAGCGGAGAAACTTGGCGCAATGGCGGAGTTCGGCGCAAAATACGGAGACATTGTCTCTGTTTATACTATATTTAACGGCGACGGCAGTGCCTTCTCCCGGGAATTCTGCGGCGGCCCGCACGTCTCCCGCACAAGCGAGCTGGGCAAATTTAAAATTTTGAAAGAAGAAGCATCTTCGGCCGGAGTCAGAAGAATTAAAGCAAATGTTTCTTAAACTTAAAATCCACTCAAAAATATTAATAGGACTAGTCATACTGGTATTATTTTTAATTATTGCATATTTAATTTTACTGCAACCGAATCCTCATAATAATTCCCAATATAGAAACTTTATGCGTCTAAGGATAATAAGGTCCTTAGAATCGTCCCTGGAATTATATTTTAATGATCACAACAAATACCCTTCCAAGCTGGAAGAATTAGTACCTGTATATTCAGGTAAAATCGAGCCACTCCCTGTCCTAAATATAAAAAAACCAGCTTGCCGACTAGATGAGCCATATCAGTACTCGGTTATAAATGACGGAAAAGACTATAATATTAGTTTTTGTTTGCCAGAAAAAGATAAGGATTATTTGCCCGGGTACCATATTTTGTCATCACAGGGTATAAAATAGCGTATGCGGAATTATGTAAATGTTAGATGAAAAATCATAAAACTTGAATTTTATTATTACCTATAAGTGAAAGTGGGAAGGATTAAAGCGTCTTTTGAGCAATGTTATTGACATAGAATTCTACATAGGATATTATATAGGCAGAAAGTATTAAAATATCTCATTATGGCCAAACTTATGAATATGCCGGAAACGGCTTCCATGCAGGATATACAAAGGAATTATCGCAAGCTTTTTGATCGCGTAAAAGAAACGCGTAATCCTTTATTTGTATTGCGCAACAATGTGACTGAAGCGGTTATTATTGACGCGGACTCCTGGAAAAGCATATCTTTAAAATTGCAGGACAAAGAAGAAAGCGACGCTTTGGAAGCGTTAAAAATTTATCATAAAGAAAAAAAGGCGGGCAAATTAAAAGTTTTAAAGGGGAAGTTTTCCTCTTTAATGAATTAATTCGGATATGAAAATTAACCGCATTGAGTATTCGAGTAAATTTTTAAGGAATTTGCGCCGGCTGCCTCCTGAACTAAAGAGTACCGTTGACGAACGGATAAAAATCTTCAAACTTAATTGCTTTGATCCCCGCTTAAAAACTCATAAACTGGATGGCAAGTGGAAAGATTGCTGGTCATTTTCTTTGGATTTTAGTAATAGAATAGTTTTTGAATTTTTGGAAGAAAACGCAGCTGGTTTTATTGACGTAGGAAATCACGATATTTATAAATAGCCAGCGGCGTCTGTAGTGTAAAAAATTAAATTTTATGAAAC
>JBBRTN010000533.1:0-1787 GCA_038244395.1 Ignavibacteria bacterium | reverse complement strand
GCACCTTCAGGATAGACAGCGAAGAACCTGGAAATGATTTCGAAGATAAAATAAAAAATTACAAACGTGTTGATAAGTTTAAGATCTCTGAAAATATTCTTATCATGATTTATTTTCTTTTCAATAATTATCTGAATGAGCCAGAGGGAGAGCCAGGCGCCGAATGCAATGGAAGACACGGCAATAGAAACACTCACAGATGAGACCTGTATTGTGAGCAGTATTAAAATTGCTTTATCCAGATATGATGAGGTTTCGTCCCGGGTCAATTTATTTGTTTAATTGTTGTTTGTTAAAATAAATTTTGATTCTTCGTGATTCTTTTTGTCACCGGGTGCATAAGTATTTTCAGCTTCCTTATCCATTCCGGTTTCTGTTTATCAATCCCGGAATCAAACTGCCAGTTGCTTTGCGATATTCTCTCTTTCATTACTTCGGGATGGGCTTCAGTAAATTTTTTGAGATTGCCGAGGTCGTCATAATTCTGAAATCCGGATATGTTTTTTTCTGCGACTTCGGCATCATTGTACAGTTTCTCAAAGTCACTTCGTTTCTTAATTAATTTATCGGGAGGTCTTACCCAGCCGTAATGATAGATCTCAGCATCAATATCTTTTGAAATTATTTTTGAACCGTCCCGGTGCCTGAAGTCCATTGCGTCCCCCCATGAAATTATATTGTCCCTTCTCTTAATTATCCGGACTTCCCGTATATACCAACTGCGGTAATTGTCCTGATAAAAATCATAGCTTCCGTAAAAATGCTTGTACCAGAATCTGAGTCCTTCTGTCTTCTCCTTATCAAAATATTTTTTCATTTCAGTGCCTACGATCCTGTAATATTTTTCATGCAGCACTTCATCGCTCTGAATATAAAAGCACCAGTCACCGGTACATTCTTTTAAGGCTCGGTTGGTTTCGACAGAAAGAACTTCACCGCCTTTTAAATCCATGTCCCAGCTGCTTTCAATGATCTTTATTTTTTTATTATCTATTGATTTTACTGCGTTAAGAGTATCGTCATCCGAAATTCCTACATTCACAATCATTTCATCGCAGAGAGGTAAAATTGATAAGATTGCTTCTTTAAAAGGATAAGCATAGAGTATACCGTTTCTTATTATTGTAAATCCGGAAACTTTCATGACTTAGGTTAATAATTCCTGATGCCTGAACTGCAGGTCATACAATTTTTTATAAAGACCGCTTGTTAGTATAAGCTCTGAATGAGTTCCTGTCTCGACGATCTCACCTTTATTTAATACTACAATAATATCTGCGCTTTGAATTGTCGAAAGACGGTGTGCGATTACAATCGAAGTTCTTCCATGCATCAGTCTTTCTATCGCCTGCTGAACTAAAATTTCCGATTCCGTATCGAGTGAAGAAGTCGCCTCATCCAGAATAAGTATTGGAGGATTTTTCAGCAATGCTCTTGCAATAGAAAGACGCTGCCTTTCTCCTCCTGAAAGTTTTACTCCACGGTCACCGATAATTGTATCATAACCGTTTTCAAGATTCTCAATAAATTTATTTGCGTTAGCTGCTTTAGCTGCTTCTATAATCAGGACCGGCGGAAAATCATTCTCACCGTAAGAAATATTATTCTTCACCGAATCATTAAAAAGAATTGTTTCCTGTGTTACAATGCCCATAAATTTTCTCAGGGAATTAATCTTCACTTTTTTAATATCTATATCATCGAAAAATAAATTCCCTCCGGTCAGATCATAAAACCTTGGAATGAGGTCTATCAGAGTTGATTTACCCGCCCCGCTTGGTCCCACG
>JBBRTN010000532.1:0-1797 GCA_038244395.1 Ignavibacteria bacterium | reverse complement strand
TACTTCCTGCTCTGGTGTCAGACTAACTCTCTGCTTTTCACCTGTTATGGGGTTTACCTGTGTCTTGCTGTAATAAGAGATTATTGCAATCAGGGCAATTACAACAGCAACAATTAATTTAGGATTTAATAATCTGCTTCTCATTTATTTTGATGCTAAAATAAATTTGTAAAATAAATCAGTAAACAAAAGAATAATTATTCAACGTCAAAAGAAACTTTACTGTTAAGTCTGTATTCCGTGATCTTTCCGTCTTTAATAATTGCGCTCATATTCTGAATATTCAAGGAGCGGATTCCCCTTAAGGATTTTGATGTATCTTTTACTGCGTTTTGAGCCGCATCTTCCCAGCTTTTAGAAGAGCTTGATAATATTTCCAGAACTTTTAAAACAGCCATGATTATTTTTTTAAAAAATTAAGTAAAATTAATGTTAAGATAATTTTAAAATATTATTTTTAACTTCATATAACAATAGCTATTTAATTCTTTTGATTGCGACCAGCGTTCTGTCATCTGAGTAGACACCGTTTGAAGAGAAAACTGCTACATCCTGAATAATGAGTTCACAAATTTCCTTCGGATTTTTATCCTTATGTTTTATTAAAGATTCTTTTAATCTGTCATCTCCGAAAAACTCAAACTTCTCATTTGTAGCTTCTACAATTCCGTCAGTGTACAACAAAAGAATATCGTTCTTCCTGAAGTTAATACTGTCCGAGAAATATTTCTGATAAGGTGCCGGACCCAGAACAGGCCCTGTTGCATCAAGTAAACTCACAATTTTTAATTCGGATTTATAAAACATAGGAGGATTCTGACCTGCGCTGACATATTGGCAAAGTCCTTTCTTGTCTGTAATCAGCTCGCAATAAAATAATGTTACAAATCTCTCATAGGGAAAAGTTTCATAAACGAGATTATTAATCTTACTTACCATTGAAGTCATTTTAGTCTGGTATTCTACACCCATTCTTAAAGCACCGGATACATAAAGCGCCTGTGCAGCTGCCGAAAAACCCTTTGATGCGGCATCTCCTATAGCTATGCCCACGCGTTCCTTGTCTTCACTTTCGAGATAATCAAAAAAATCACCGCCTACTATTTTATCCGGCAATGACAGACCAAACATCTCGTAATTTCCGAATTTCATTTCATGCTCGGGCAGAATGCTCTTCTGAATTTCCCTGGCTTTTTCAAGCTCTTCTATATTTTCCTTTGCGGTTGATTCTATATACTTCGTCCTGAGTATAGAATTCAAAGTCATGCTGATTATATTCAACGTATTGAGAAGGTTGCCTTCCAAAGTGGTTGCATTGAATGCAAAAAGATACTGGTACAAATAATACGGTTCACCGTCAATTGAATCTTTCATCTTATACCTGTAGCCCGCTCCTGTCGCCGAATACTGGTAAATTCCTTTCTCGATTAAGTACTCATCAGTTTCTTCGGCGATCACAGACCTGAGCAATCCGACTTTTTTAAACATAGGATACTGGTCAACCTTTACTTCATAATTTTTTTCAATCGGGTCCACTTCACCTTTCTGCTCAAGTAAAATGTATTTGTCCCTTTCCTCATTCAGTGTCCAAAGCCTGCCGCCGATTATTTTAATTTCTTCATTATTAATAATCTGCTCGAGCACATATCCCAGAAGCTCTTCTTCATTTTCAATCTTAGGCGCTTCTTTCAGTATGTTTTCCAGTGTCCGGTATAATTTTTTCTGATCCATTGTAATTATATAAGGTATATAAAATTAATTTTTAATTTCTATTAAAGGGTTATCCTTTTTGACAAT
>JBBRTN010000531.1:0-1800 GCA_038244395.1 Ignavibacteria bacterium | reverse complement strand
AATTTAACGAGGTTATTTCTTCAGACAGGGAAAAAATAATTATACTCGGAAGCGGTCCGAACAGGATTGGGCAGGGCATAGAATTCGATTACTGCTGTGTAAGATGCGTGAAGGCTCTGAGAGAAGAAGGATATGAAACGATAATGATTAACTGCAATCCGGAGACTGTCTCGACGGATTACGACATAACGGATAAATTATATTTTGAGCCTCTGACAGTAGAAGATGTACTTAATATTGCTTACTATGAAAAAAACATAAAAGGAATAATAGTGAGCTTTGGCGGTCAGACGCCATTGAAAATTTCCAAAGAGCTTGAAGAAAACGGAATGAAAATCCTGGGCACTTCATCAAAGAACATTGATATTGCAGAAGACAGGAAAAAATTCGGGATGCTGCTCGACAAATTGAAGATCCCGAAACCGGAATACGGAACGGCAAAAAATTATATTGATGCGGAGAAATCTGCCAACAGGATAGGCTATCCTGTCCTGCTCAGGCCTTCTTATGTCCTTGGTGGAAGAGCTATGCAGATAGTTTATAATGACAGCCAGGTCGAAAAATTTTTCAGGGATGAAGCGGAAATTTCAAAAGAGTATCCTGTTTTGATTGATAAATTTCTTGAGGAGGCGAGGGAAATTGATGTTGACGCAATCTGTGACGGAGATGAAGTTTATATTGCAGGTATAATGCAGCACATTGAAGAAGCCGGGATTCATTCCGGTGACAGCACTTCTATTTTACCGCCGATCTCGATTAATCAGAAAAACCTGAAGCAGATAAAAGAATACACAAAAAAAATTGCATTGGCGCTGAATGTAATCGGGCTGATCAATATACAGTTTGCAGTGAAGGACAATGTTGTATATGTACTCGAAGCGAATCCGAGGGCATCGAGGACTGTGCCGTTTGTAAGTAAGACTACCGGAATTCCCGTCATAACCATTGCAGCAAAAGTAATAGCGGGGAAAAAATTAAAAGATTTCAAGCTGAAAAACTTTGAAGACATAGGTTACATCGGCGTAAAGGAATCGGTTTTTGCTTTTCAAAAATTTCCCAGAGTGAAAATGTTTCTGGGACCTGAGATGAGATCAACGGGAGAAGTGATGGGTATTGCAGGGACATTCGGCGAAGCACTAGCTAAGGCGCAGGAGTCAACAGGCACGCCTGTACCGGTGAAAGGAAATATTTTTATCAGCGTAAATGAAAATGATAAGAAGAAAAAGACTCTGGATATAATAAGTAAATATATTGAACTTGGATTCGGCGTAATTGCAACTGCGGGGACATCGGTATTTCTCAATGATAACGGGATAAAATCAGTACCGGTTTTTAAAGTCAATGAGGGGAGACCTAATGTTGTTGATATGATAAAGAACGGCGAGATACAGATTGTAATAAATACTCCCCTTGGTTTTGAGTCAAGATTCGATGAGTATGCAATCGGATGGGCTGCTGTACAGAATAAAATACCATTCGTTACCACACTCTCTGCGGCGAGTTCTTTTGCCGAGGGTATTGCAAAAATAAAAGAAGGGAAGACCGGGATAATGAGTTTACAGGATTTCTATAAACTGTAAAATATATTAGTATAAATAAAATTTAAAGATAACATTAAGTTCACTAATAAATTTATGGATTTAGAAAAAATAAAGAAAAATTCGAACTGGAATCCTTCAGAGGGAGACTATTCGAAAAATTATGTTTCTTACGAAAGAAGAATGGAGAAAAAAAAGCACAGGAGAAAACTGTTTTTTCTGATCCTTTATATTTTGATTTTGATTGCATGTATTTTTATTT
>JBBRTN010000530.1:0-1802 GCA_038244395.1 Ignavibacteria bacterium | reverse complement strand
GAAGGTATATCTTCATTTCTGGAAAAAAGAAAGCCGGCATTCAGTGGAAAATAATTTTAAAAGGAACAATAAATGATTTTTATTTGTAATAACCCGAAACCAATAATATGCGAACAATAAAAACAATACTTAAGAGAAATTATAATGCAGTAGTAATGATAATGCTTTCCGGTGCATTATTATCACTGTCATTAGTCTACAGCTGCAGCTCGAATATATATTCAGTCGAAGATGACGTAACACTTGGAAAACAACTTCAGCAGCAGATTCAGCAAGACCCAAAGGATTATCCTATAATGCAGGGACATCAGGAAGTTAAAGATTATGTCAGCGGGCTTGGAAAGTATGTATTGGAAAATTCAAAGTACATACAATATAAAAATGTTTTTCCGTATACATTCCAGGTTATTCAGGATGACAGTACGGTAAATGCATTTTGTATATCCGGAGGTTATGTATATGTATACACAGGTCTGATTAGATTTTTGGATAACGAAGCTGCGCTAACCGGAGTCATAGGGCATGAAATCGCACATGCAGAAAGAAGGCATATGACGCAAAGGCTGACAGCTTATTATGGCGTCAGTGTGATTTTAGGTTTGGTACTGGGAAACAATCCAAGCCAGCTGGGACAAATTGCAGCGAATCTTTTTGTAGGACTTGGATTTCTTGCAAACAGCAGGGCTGATGAAGAAGAGGCGGATAATTATTCTATAAAATATCTGACAGGAACGAAGTATTATCCGGGTGCAATAACATTTTTCTTTGATAAGATCAGGGAAGAGCAGAAGAAAAAAGGTGAAACTCCTGGAGCCCTTGACAGGCTTCTTGCAACACACCCGCTTCCCCAGGACAGGATTGATAATGTAAAAGCAAAGTTAAGTAAAATAAAACCAAATCCGGATCCTACAAAGGGATTATTTACGGAAGAGTACCAGCAAATGAAAGCAAAATTACCTTAAAATTTAAAAATAAATTTATGAAATACAAAATGAGAAAAACAATATTTATACTAATGTCTTTACTTTTTATGAGTTCATTCACTTTAGGACAAAGCGGGACATCGGTTAACGACAATACATACAAATTTAAGTTCACACTGCCTTCTGACTGGACACAGAGAAAAGTAGAAGAGACATCAAAAAATGATGCAGTCTCATACTCATTCGACAGGAACGACGGAAAAGTAGCGATAATGCTTCTGGCATTTAAGGTAAACGAAGTAAAAAATCTTTCTGATTTTGTTTATACACTTGAGAAAGACCTTACGCTGAATATACCAAAGCGGGACGGAGATTATACTGAATTTGATCTGGGAAATTATGACGGCAAAAGTGCAAAGTACAAAGACACTGAATTTACCGAAGTAATATATTATTACAGGACTAAAGTTACTGACGGCGATAATTTTACTTATGTACTCAGATTCATTACGCCTGCGGCTAATTTCAATCAGGAAGTCGAATCGGAAATAAAAAAGATTGCTTTAAATTTTAGCCCGGTAATTTAAAAATATTATGGAATTAATTTTCCGGGTTTAGAAAAGGATTATATTTCTTTTCATCTTTTATATTTGTTATTTCCATGTGACCCGGATAGAGAACATAGTCGTCTTCGGAGTGTTTGAACAGTTTATTATTTACTGAATCTTTAAGAACTTTCAAATTTCCTCCCTGCAAATCAGTTCTTCCCACTGAGTTTTTAAAAATTAAGTCACCGCAGAAGACATTCTTATTTTTACTGTCAATAATGCAAACGCTTCCGGGCGAATGACCGGGCGTATGGATAAATTTTAATTCAGT
>JBBRTN010000529.1:0-1808 GCA_038244395.1 Ignavibacteria bacterium | reverse complement strand
TTATTGATTTTTTTTCAGAATCTTTTCTGAGATGAGAAATTTTCCCTGAATCTGTATTTAATTTATTTATTCCGAATCCGGAAGTTCCCACCCAGAGGTTCTTATCGTTGTCCTGAATTATTGACGTTATCATGTTATGGCTTAAGCTGTCCGGGTCATCATCATTATGATTGTAATGAACAAAAGTATTTCCGCTTCTTTCGAATTTGTTCAACCCGTTATCCCACGTGCCTATCCAGAGATTTTCTTCTCCATCCTCATAGAAGCAGTATACATGATTGCTGCTCAGGCTGTTCGCATTACCCGCATCTGAAAAATAATGAAGTATTTTCTTTGACTGCTTGTTAAGTTTATTCAGTCCTCCTCCGTTTGTCCCAACCCAGATTATACCTGACCTGTCTTCATAGAATGACATAATTGAGTTGTTGCTTATGCCCTGCGGGTTTTCATTGCCGGTTTTAAAAACGGTGAATTCTCCTGTCTGCCTGTTGAATAAATTTAAACCGCTCTCTCTTGTTCCTAACCAGTAATATTTTGAACTGTCTTCGAAAATCAGGGACACAAGATTGCCGCTTATGCTCGTAGACTTTGAAGGTTCATTTCTGTAACTAATGAATTCATTTTCCTTAACATGCTCATACAAGCCGTTGTTCGTGCAGACAAATAATTTCCCGCTGCTGTCTGTCAATAAAGAATTTATTCTTCTGATGCTGATGTCATTTTCCTCTTCGCCTGAAAGCCTGTATTTACTGAACTTCCCCGTATTAACATCGAACAAATTTAATCCTTCTCCCCAGGTTCCAATCCAGAGATTTCCGTTCCTGTCCTCGGCGACTGAAGTAATTCTGTCATTGCCCGGGCTTGACGGATCGTTTTCATCATTACTATAAATTATAAAATTATTTTTAATCCGGTCAAAATTTACGAGCCCTCCTCCGTATGTCCCTATCCAAAGATTCTTCTTGCTGTCTTCAAAGATTGTCCTTATCTGGTTGTTTGGCAAACTGTTTTTATCATCCGCATTATGACAGTAATTAATAAAACAATTCTCATCCCTGTCATATACACTTAATCCGTTTTCCGTACCTGTCCAGAGATTTTTACTGCTGTCTTCATAAATGCAGCAGATATAATTATTTGTAATGCTTCGGACATCATCCCTGTCATGTTTGTATACTATGAATTTATTTCCGTCGTACAAGTTCAGTCCGTCCTGTGTGCCAAACCACATGAAGCCGATGTAATCCTGTATGATGCATGAGACGACACTCTGTGACAGCCCGTCATCAAGGGAGATGTTTTCAAATTTTATGTTTTCTTTTGTAAGCAAAAAATAAATAGTAATGATAGATAAATAAATGTTGCCTAAAATAGTTTTATCAATATACAAGTTCAATTAGAAAAAAACATAAACTCCCGCAGCCACAGGATTCTCTCTCTAATCGGCGGAGTCCGGTTAATCACGAGACTCGGCCGGGGGGTCACATTAAACATTAAAGCTGTGATTTATTTTCAATTGCAAATTTTAACAGGCTGTTAGACCCGCGCAGTCCCAGCTTACCGCTTATGTTTGTCCTGTGATTTTCGGCAGTCTTAAAACTTATATCCAGCATTTCGGAAATTTCTTTTGTGGTCCTTCCTTCGGCTATTAATTTTAATATAAGTATTTCGGCTTTGGTGAGGTGTTCAATGGAAGGCAGCTGCTCGGTAAGTTTTTTTGTTTTTGATTTCTTATTTTTAGTTCGGACATTATTAAAGAGCAAATTTGTTAAAGATGGGCTGATGTAATAATTCCCCTCGCTGACTCT
>JBBRTN010000528.1:0-1819 GCA_038244395.1 Ignavibacteria bacterium | reverse complement strand
GTTCCCACCCAGCCGTCACTTATCCTTGGCATTATCTTGGTGTAATAAAATAAATTTATATCCGCACCGGTAACAGTAAAAACAATTATGTTCAGCAGTAATATGAACACGATGGAAGTAACAATGAATTTAAATTTCTTCCTGCATAAGAATAAAACCAGGAAGAAGACTGTATAAAACTTTAGGAGGACGCTGACGGAAAAGAGTAAAGCTGCCGGCACATCCCGTCCCTTTATATGAAAATAAAGTGATGAGGTGAGAAGAAGTAAAACAAGTATATAAGCCTGTCCGAAGAAAAAATTATTCGCAAAGGCATAGCCCGATATAAAAAATAATACTCCCGTAATGAAAAAATTCAAACCTGATATTTTTGAAATAAAATATGCGCTCAGCAGGAAGAAGAATATATTGAGAATATTCCAGAGCAGCTTGGCAGTAAGCGGCTCAAGCCTTGCGAACGGAATCATGAGTAAAGCATTAACAGGCGGATACGGGACGAACGAGACAATCCTGTTTTCAATTCCATAAAGAAGAACCTGCTTATTAAACTCAACATTGTCATAAGCATTTTTTAAATCTTTATTATCCAGGAACATGTTTGCCGATACGTAATAATTAGGAAAGTCCGTGTTAATTTTTTTTACCGAAGGCAGAAAGACAAATATAAAAAATAAGATTGCCAAAAAGAAAAATACCGGGATGTGGTAAAATTTATTATTTAAAATTTCCTTTATCATCCGTCAGTTTTGCTTACGCTTCATAATGATTACAAAATGGTCACCGATTCTGTTGAAAGGAAAAATTCCTTTCAGAGAATTATCAAGTTTCATAAAACTTCTGACAAGAAATCCTGCTTTTTCATAGATACCGTAAAGGTAAGGAGGCGGGGTAAACAAGCCCAGAGAAAATATTTTTACAGTTTCAAAATGACTGTGAAACCGCGAAGCAAATTCACTCGAAGAGAAATAAAATGATTTGATTTTGTACCGGCTGAGATTTGCCTCAATCCCGTTTTTGTTAAATCTTCTGAAAGCATTTTCTGCATCACGTTTAAGCAAGAAATAAAAAATTTCCCACGGGCAGAATGAATTCATTACAGATGCAATAAATATCCCTCCCGGTTTTAATTTTTTATTTAAGGAATCTGAAAGTTTATCAAAATTGTTAATGCAGTTTAAGCCGCCGAAATTTGAAATGACTCCGTCAAAATCTTTTGCATCTATATTATTATTATTAATTTCGCCGAATGAATAATTGCCCGTTTTTATAAACGTTGATAAATTATTCCTTCTGATTTTTATTTCTATTTCTTCGATCATTTCAGGAGAAATGTCAGTTGCAAAAACTTTAATTCCTTTTGAGGCGAGGAATGCTGCGTCTATGCCTGTGCCGGCGTTAAGCTCCAGAAGGCTGTCTCCTTTTTTAAAATGGGAAAGATATATTTCGTAAACAACATTCCGCATCCACCGGAGAATGTCATTGGAAATATCCTCTTCATCAAATGCGGATGAAATTTTTCCGAATGATTCTTTCGTATGAATTAAATAATCTTCCATCTTTAACTTATTAATTTGCTGATCATACTAGCTTATAGAATTAACAGAATTTATTGCACCGGTAAATTCAGTAAAGTTTTTTTTTCTTAACTCCGTACGTTCGAGCAGCTTTAGTTTCATTGAATTCCAAAACCATCCTGCAGCATAGTAAGGGAGTTTCCATGCCTGTCTGAAGTTTTTAAAAGGCTCATTTAAAATACTGCGGGTCCTGAATTCCTTATGAATGTACTTGTGAAGCGTCCTGTAATATTTAGTTGAATACT
>JBBRTN010000527.1:0-1824 GCA_038244395.1 Ignavibacteria bacterium | reverse complement strand
AGAGCGAAGGATATTACTCAGGATACTTTTATATCAGTCTGGCAGAATCTGCCGGGATTCAGAAACGAATCATCATTGGGTACGTGGGTATTTCGAATTGCGGCGAATCACTGCCTGAGACAAATCGAAAGAGAAAACAGAATTTCAAAAGCGCCGATGCCAGCTGAGATACCTGAAATAACAGATGCCTCTCAGCCCGAAACAGAAAGGAAGAAAGAGTTTCTGTACAAATGTATATCTGAGCTTCCCGAAACCGACAGGTTAATAATTTCACTTGAGCTTGAAGATATAAAACAGTCTGAGATTGCAGTTATACTGGGATTATCAGAAGCAAATGTAAGAGTAAAAATTCACCGGATAAAAGAAAAATTAACATTAAAATTCAACGGCTATGAAGAATAAAGAAGATATAAAAGAATTATGGGACCAGCAAAAAACGGATTTACCCGACAGCAATGAGCTGATAGAAAAAGCGGGAAAGTTCAGAAGAAAAAATTTAACCAGGCTCATATTAACCAACGCAGCGTTGATTTTCACATCTGTCTTTATCGGGTTCATCTGGTTTTATTTTCAGCCGAAGATGATCACAACAAAAATCGGGATAACTCTTTGCATTCTTGCGATGGTAATGTATCTGGTTGTTTATAACCGGATAATTCCGTTATTACAAAAAAGTTTTTTAACCGACAGCAGCAGTGACTATCTTCATAAACTACTGAAGCTTAAGGAAAAACAACGGTTCCTGCAGAGTACAATTCTAAATATTTATTTCATAGTTCTGTCAACGGGACTATTCCTTTATATGATAGAGTATACTTCCAGGATGAATATATTCTGGAAAATTTCATCTTATGTAATTGTAATGATATGGTTTGGAATCACCTGGTTTTATTTAAGGCCGAAGAGAATAAAAAAAGAGGAGAAAGCAATTAACGAAATAATAACTAAATTCGAAAGCTACAGCAGACAGCTTGGACAGGATTAAGAACTTACTTTTTTCTGAGCCATGAACATTGTTTTTTTTATTTCAGAAGCAGCATACGCCTTGTATATATAATGTTTCCGTTTATTTCCAGCCTGTAAAAATATATTCCGCTTGGAAGATTAGAGCCATCAAACTCAACTTCATAACTTCCGGCATTTTGTTTTTGTTTAATCAACACTACAATTTCATTTCCCGTAACATTATATACTTTCAACAAAACAAAATCCGGCTTTTAAATTCCGAAAACCGTTTAGACGGTTTTCGGCAAAATGCTTAAGCCGTTTTTCACAGCAGCTATTACGCAGAAGCCGGATTAGAATTTTCGTGGTTATGTTAATTAAGGATCGAAGATTTTTATTGTAAATTCAGACTCTCAGCGAACCGCGAAAACCGCGGGCGGCATAATAAGACTCTGCACCATTGTGATACACAAAGATAGTATTATATCTTCGGTCACAAAAGATTGCGCCGCCGAGCTTTCTGATATCGGAAGGTGTTAGTATCCAGCTCGATGTTTTCGTATCGAACTTTCCAAGTTTCTGCAGCTCTCTGTATTGCTCTTCCGATAAAAGTTCAATGCCCATGTCTGCTGCCATATCAAGAGCATTATTTTTTGGTTTAAATTCTTTCCTTGACTCCAGCGCATCACGGTCGTAACAAAAACTTCTCCGTCCTTTAGGACTTTCAGCTGAACAGTCATAAAAAATATATTCATCCGTCTTTTTATCATGACCAATAACATCCGGTTCACCACCTGTTCTTTCCATTTCATTGAGTGACCACCTTTTCCCGCTACTAGCTTCCAGCTTTGCTTGTACTTTGGCCCATTCAAGACCTTT
>JBBRTN010000526.1:0-1827 GCA_038244395.1 Ignavibacteria bacterium | reverse complement strand
GTGCGGGTAAATCAACTACCGTAAAAATTCTTATCGGTGTTCTTGATTTTGAATGCGGTAATGTAGAAGTGAACGGGATAAATGTTAAGGAAAATTCACTCGATGTGAAGAAGATTGTCGGGTATGTTCCTGAAACCGCAAACTTATTTAATTCGCTTTCTGCGCAGGAGTATCTTGAGTTTATCGGCACTGTGCGTGATATTGATTCTGCATTGTTAAAAAAAAGGATAGATAACTTTGCCGGACTGTTTGAATTCAGTGACCTGCTCAGCGACTCGATAGGCAATCTGTCAAAGGGAAATAAGCAAAAGGTTCTTATTACTTCTTCGCTTCTTCACAATCCGGAAGTGATTTTTTTCGACGAGCCGCTCAACGGACTTGACGCAAATTCAATTTTCGTTTTCCAGGATTTGGTTACATACCTGATTTCAAAAAACAAAACAATATTTTACTGTTCGCACCTTCTTGATACAATCGAAAAAGTATCTTCAAAAATAATTCTTCTTGATAAAGGTAAAATCGTTCTCGATATGAAAACCGAAGTTTTAAAAAATTCCGAGAATTATTCAGGTCTTGAAAATCTTTTCCGCAATCTTAATACGGATAATGAATTAAAGAAGTATTCTTATGAGAACCTGTTTGGTTAAGGCGTTAATGTTAATTCTTATTTATTCGGACTATTCATATTGTCAATTAAGCTCAACTGCTTCAGACACTGTATTTACTGGAAATTTTCTCACCACTAATTTCTTCAGTGATGTTAATGTCGCTAACCTGAATTCGATCATAAACTATACTTCAAGTTTCAAAAACTTCGGAGCCTCTGTCGGCAATTATTATTTATCAAATGTTTCCAAGCTTACACAGAATTTTTTCCGGGATTATAATGACTTTCACCTTCTTGTGTTTTACAATGTGAAAAATAATTTAGATGCCGGTCTTGGATTTCAGAGTAAAGTCTTTTCCGATGATAAGAATGTAGAGACTAATAAAAACAACAGCAAATATTTCTTCACAAACTTTGACTATAGTTTGAATAAGAATTTATTTTTCAATTCGAAACTCGGAATAAAAACTGTTGACCAGATAGGCGAATACAATACCGGTTTCAGCGGGTTACTTACAGGGACTGCAAATAATTTTTCATATAATGACTACCTGACAAACGGGCAGCTGATTTTGTTTTATGAAGACCTTATACAAAAACAAAATCATAATTATGAAATAGGAGGAAGTGTTTACAAGAGATTCTCTGCAGAAGCTGATAACACAGGACAAATTCGGTTTTATAATTCAAGGAATGATTTTTTTTTCCCGGCTACAGAGAGTGTAATCAGCCAGTATAATGTGAAGAACAATACCGAAAGAAGGGATGAAAATTATATTCAGCTTGGTGACTACCTGAACTATTCTCTCAACAGCAATTTAATACTTTCTCTCGGAGGTTTTTTTGTAAACAGAAATATAACGACTGAATTTAAATTTAAACCTTCATCAAACAATATTCTCTTTGAAAATGTTTATGACACGAAGATACTCGAAAACAATCTCGAGTTTTCCGGCAGCCTGAATTATAACCTGAACAATCTTCTCTCAAATATAAAATTAGTCTATACCGAAAGGTCTGTCGCCAACTCTCTGATAAATACTCCGGGACTGACGCCTGCTCAGATTTTAGAACTTGATAAGGCGCAGAAAAATAAAAACTACAACAGTGGAAGAACTTCACTGATCCTTCAGTCCGTTTATTATCTTTCAAATACAAACTCTCTTGGATTCACCGGCTCATCCTCATTGCTTAAGTATGACACTGACTACGATCAGAAT
>JBBRTN010000525.1:0-1828 GCA_038244395.1 Ignavibacteria bacterium | reverse complement strand
GAAATAATAAAGTTTATTTTGATGTAAGAAAATTATATTCACTGGCAATACAGGAAGATGTGAAATCAATTACAGCTTGTCAGAAATAATAAACAGTAGACCCGTGTTCCAGAAGTTCTCTCATTTGAATTGTAAAACTTTTTCTAATTTTATATGTTTTACAAAATTAATGAACGCAGAACAGCTCACAAATATAGCAACGGTTAATAATTCAATATTTTCATTATTCAAAATGAAAAAAGTTTTTATCTTTATAATACCTGTTGCATTGACCATTCTTTTAATTTTGTATTCCTACAAAGAATCGAGTTTATATACTTCAGGCTTGCTGATCAATCAGGGGTCCGCAGGAAATGCCGAGAACAATAATGTAATTGCTCCGACAGGCGAGCAAAAAATCAAAGTTCAAAATCTGGATAAAATAATTTCCCAAAGATCCTACGATAATGTTATGTATGTGGAAAATATTCTCAAAGACTGGCCTACGCTTTTTGATCTCTTCACATCTAATGCAAATTTTAAGCAGCAGGCAAAGACAATTAATGTAAGAGACCTCGAGCGCATCACAGATAAAATTCAAATGGTCAACAAAGAATTCAAACTCGGTAATGTTGATAATCTTGTCAAAGAACTCGGCGACGTAATCACTGAGGAATGCAATACTTATAAACTTGACTGGAGAATTGTACTTGCTATAATAAGGCAGGAATCTTACTTCAACGCAAATGCACGATCGCACGCCGGCGCTTTCGGTCTGATGCAGCTCATGCCGCGTACGGGAGCCGGTCTGCAGGATCAGCTGGAGCTCGAAGAAACACAAACTCCTAAGAACAATCTTATCGCAGGAATATACTATTATGCAACTCTTGTCTCACAGTTCAGAGAATTCGGTGACGATAAATATAAATTTGCGCTTGCATCTTACAATGCAGGATTAGGAAGGGTAATTGATGCTATGACTATCACCGCTTACTTTGGCAAAGACTACAAAAACTGGGATAACGTTAAGGAAGCATATCCGTTTCTCGCTTCGAAAGAAGATTCAATACAGGCGCTTGTCTGGCCTGAAACAAAAAGACCGTCTAACGGAACACTTGATAACTGGAAGGAGCCGTATAATTATGTTAACAGTATTATGTTTTATTATGACTCTTATAAAAAAATGTTCGAAAGTAATCTGCCCGAAGACAAACCCAAAATTACAAAGAAGAAAAAATCAAAGAGGAAAAAATAAGTATTTTCAAAAGCAATATTTTCAATCACGTATCATTCTACTCTAATCTTCAAATTCATTTAAATGGAAATCCAAACAGACGAAACCAATACCTTGCTGTCAGGTATCAAAACTTTTGATGATGTAAGAAAATTATTTCCGGTTACCGGGACCTGCGTTTATCTAGACTCGGCTCACTACTCCCAGTTTTCTCTCGAAACAAGAAGAAGGCTTACTGATTTCATAGATGCGTATACTTTTACAAATAAAAATCTTAGTGCGGTTAATTTTAATACAGCAAAGTCATTGAAAGGAAAATGCGCAAGACTTATCGGCGCGGCTCCGGAAGATATCATCATCACTGGAAGCACTACGCACGGTCTGAATATATTTGCTAACGGAGTGCAGCTCGAAAAAGGAGATTGCGTTGCATATGCTGACTCTGAATTTCCGGCGTTGGTTTGTATGTTTCGCCCGAGGCAGTTTTCTTGTTGCCTTGATTTTGCTGCGCTTCTTCCCAACTCAAAAATGGCGTTGCCGTCGGAGTCGGCGTGGTTTTATTTAATTCCTCTTCCGTCAAATATGTATCGTCCGTCGTCGGAAGCAGCATTTTAT
>JBBRTN010000524.1:0-1831 GCA_038244395.1 Ignavibacteria bacterium | reverse complement strand
GAAAATTATAAAAAGCTTTTCAAAGAAATGACTTATTTTATCAAGCCGCCCGACCTGCTGATTTATCTCAGGTCAAGCCTTCCGAAATTAGTCAGACAGATAAAACTGCGCGGGAGGGAATTTGAGCAAAACATTGATACAGGCTATCTCGAAAGACTAAATTCAAGCTACGAAGAATGGATAAAAAATTATAAACTCGGTAATTGTCTTATAGTGGAAAATGAAAACCTGGATTTTGTTAACAGTAAAAAGGATTTGCGGAATATGATGAACCTCATAAAAGATAATTTAAATATTTAGAAATTGAACTATTGATTTATGGATTTTAAAGATTTAATATTACCCCGCTGTAAAAATTTCTCCGGATACAAGCCATGCATATCTTACAAGAACTGCCTGGAAAACGGCTGCCAGTTTGAAAATCAAAATACAAGGATCGGCAAGAAAATTCTTGTGATTTCGCTCGATGCGCTTGGCAATGTCCTGCTGAATACATCAATACTTCCTTCACTCAAGAATAAATATCCGGAAAGCACCATCTACTGGATTACTATGAAAAGCGCAAAGCCAATTTTATTTAACAATCCGTTCATTGATCATATTTATTCATGGGATGATGAAGGAAGAATGGTTTTACGAAACATGGAGTTTGATGTAGTGCTGAATTCTGATAAATCAGTTTATGCCAGTGCATTCGCGAATGAAATTAAAGCCGCTGAAAAATTCGGTTTTCTGCTTAACGCTGACGGAAAAATAATTCCTGCTAATGAGGAAGCTATGTATAATTACAGAATGGGAATAGATGACGAACTTAAATTCCGGCTGAACACAAAATCAGGAAGCAGGATTATTCATGAGACCTTTGCACTCAATTATGCCAGGAGTGAATATGTGTTTAACTTCACCGATGAAGAGCAGAACTTTATAAATAATTATAAAGACCAGATAAAATATGACAGGAATAAAATCTATATCGGATTTAATACAGGATGCTCGAACCTGTTTCCAAATAAGAAGATGACAATAGAGCAGCACATTGAATTAATAAATGATATTTCAAAGTATGATGATTTCAGGATTCTATTGCTTGGCGGAAATGAAGATACAGAAAGGAATTTAAAAATTTATGAGAGCCTTTCCAAAGAAACTCAGAAACAAATCATATATACACCGACGAATCTCGGCATCCGCAACGGCGCATGCTTTATGAGTATTGCAGACGTTGTAATTACAGGAGACAGTTTCGGTATGCATCTGGCGATAGCATTGAAAAAATATGTAATAGCATGGTTCGGATTATCCTGCTGGAGTGAAATTGATTTATTTGAACGCGGTGAAAAGCTTATCCCTGAAGGTCTGGAGTGTGCACCATGCTGGAATAAAAAATGTCCGTTTAATCTTGAATGTATACAGATGATTGATTTAAAAAAAATTACCGACCTTGTAAAAAAATACGCTTTGGTTAAACCGATTACAAATTTCAGAAACTGATAATTAAATTAATCTGATGTTCTGTAGAAATAATTACTCCCCTTCTTTTGTATTATCTTCAACATTTTCCTTTTTGCTGTAGTGATCTTTTTCAGCCTTATCTTTTTCTAAGAACTTACCTGCAAATATATTACTGTACTTCCCGACTGATGTAATTATATAAGCTATCATTATTCCTATCGCCGCTATAATCGCTATGACCCAAATTGCAGTTTCCATTTCATCTGAAAATAATTTTTTAATTAAGGAGTTATACGTTCCTTGATTTATAAAGAGTCCTGTCCCTGTAAATCCGGATTCTCTTTGCGTTTGATACCGCATTGATTCTTTCCTCCGCAAT
>JBBRTN010000523.1:0-1832 GCA_038244395.1 Ignavibacteria bacterium | reverse complement strand
TAAGGCTGAGTCTTACATATTTGTCATTTCCCGGATATCTGTCGGAAAGTTCATTGAAGGGTATTTCCTGAAATAAAAATAATCCTATCCTGTTGCATATGTTTACTATATAAGGGTGGGCGCTTCTTCCCGGCACCCTGATAGCGTTGAAGCCAAGCGTCTTTATATTGCGCAGATCTTTTTCTGTTTCCTGATAATCCAGGGCAGAGGCAAGCCCGGGCTGGTCTTCATAATAATTTATGCCGTTCAGTTTCAGCTGGCGTCCGCTTATAAAAATCTGGTTGTTTCTCTTTGTCAAATTTGTGAATCCGGTTTCAGTTATGTATTCATCAATGACTGTATTTGCTTCGTTGGTAATTGTAGTCCTGATTGTATAAAGTTCGGGAGTTTCCGGAGTCCAGATAACAGGATTATTTATGACAAACTCATTTACCGGTTTCACGGTGTTATTCTCGCCAATGGTAAACTGGACTTTACCGCTTTCACCTGCTGTCAGATTGTTTGACTTCCTTATAGCTTCGGTCTTAATGAAAAATTCTTTGGATTTCGAAGTGTCGATATACTGAAAAAGATTTGAAGATCTTATTACTGTTGTATTTGAAACCTTCACAGAGAGTAAATTATCAATGACATATTTTAATGTATTTGTTAATATAAAAAGTTTCGGGACAGCAATTAAGTATATGTCTTTTGTAATGCCGCCGTAAACTTTCCCATAATTTATCTGATCGGAAAGAGGAAGAGTGTTTTTATAATTCAGCCTGCTGTTAATATTGATTGATATTTCGTTGCTGCCTGAAATGATTCCGTCTGCAACGGAAATTATCATCGGTGTGTATCCGCCGGTATGATTGGATATGAAATTGTTGTTTATTTTAATTTCAGATTCATAAACTATTCCTTCTGCTACAAAAATGAAACTATATGCTTTCAAAATATCTTCGGAAATGGAAAATTTTCTCCTGAACACTGAAGCTCCCTCATATGTATATGCAAGAGGAACTACAAATTTTTCAAAACTTTTACCTTCATTAAAAGATGCTTCCCACTGTCCGTTTAAATCTATCCTCTTCCTCGTCCCGCTTTCCAGGAAAAGTCCCGTGTTGACCTCATTGCTTGCCGGTCTTTCGAAAACTTTTATCTGGGATTTTGTAAATTGAGGAAAAAAGGATAATACCAATACAAGGATTAACAGGAAAATCCTTAACGGAAATTTTAGATGGTAAGATATGATCATTAATTACTTTTAAATATATGCAAATATAACAATTAACGGAGGGAATTTAAAGTTTAGAATGAGAAAGTATTTTTAATTGTTTTTAACATGATAAAAAATATTTTCCTGTTTTAAAAATAAATCCCCCCGAAATGCTTTTTATAATTGCTAATATTTTATCCCGACATCAATCTGTTAATTCTTTCATCGGCTTCGATTCTTTCAAGAAGAGTAATCTTCCTTGCAGATTTGCTCTCAGGTATGTCAATATGGCTTATTAATTTTGACGCATAGTCAATAATTTGCTCAAGGTTGTCTATCCTGGAGTTTAGCAATATTATTTGTTTCTTTTGCCGTGTGAGTTCCTGTTTAATATTCAAAGTTTTGTTAGATTAACAGATTAATTTTTAATTATTATTTAAAACCTTATTCCAAGATTGAACTCAAAAAGCTGATTCCTGTATTTACTGAATTCATTCTCATAAGAAACTGTAAGGTCAAGATTATATCTCACTTCGGCGATTAATGAAACCGGCATCAGGTTTTTTATTTCCGCTCCGATCCCGAAAATCATACCGAATGAAGGTGATTTTAAATTATTAACAAGTTCATTTGT
>JBBRTN010000522.1:0-1843 GCA_038244395.1 Ignavibacteria bacterium | reverse complement strand
TGATAACACTCTTCCCCCGGCTGTTAAAATTTTTGTCCTGTCATCTGAGAATTTCGTGCCCGAATGAAACACAATAGCTTTGCTCTCTATACCTGTATCATTAATATTTCCTAATCCTTTTATTTCTTTCCCGGTTTCAAATTTATCCGGATATCCGCCCGATACTATCACTACGCAGCATGAATAGCTATCATTAAATTTTAAATCATAATTTTTTAATTCACTAAATTTACTAAATTTACTAAATTCAATTGCATTGCCTGATGAAGCCGCAAGAAGCAGTCCGAGAAAATCAGATTCTATAAGGGGTAGAACTGCCTGTGCTTCGGGGTCGCCAAACCTGCAGTTAAATTCAATCACACTCGGCTCATTTCCTGAAATCATAAGTCCGCAGTAAAGGCAGCCCTTGAATTTTCTTCCTGAATTTTTTAATGCCTTCAGAACAGGTTCTATAATTTTTGTCCTTATGCTTTTTTCTAAATCTTCATTCATCAGTTTCTTTACCGGTGCCACGGCTCCCATTCCGCCTGTATTTTTTCCTCTATCGCCGTCATTAATTTTTTTATGGTCCTGTGAGAAAGGAAGCACTTTATATTCTTCTCCGTCTGTGATTACAAAGACGGAAACTTCTTCTCCTTCGAGAAACTCTTCCGCAATAAATTTAACTCCGGCTTCACCGAAAATCTTACTTTCACAAAACTCTATAACAGTTTCATTTGCTTCACCGGCATTGCCTGCAATAACTACTCCTTTGCCCGCGGCAAGTCCATCGGCTTTTATCACAATCGGATATTTGCAGTAATTGAAAAACTCCTTTGCTTCCTTCAGATTATCTTTCGAGAATGATCTATAGTCTGCAGTGGGAATATTATTTTCAAGCATAAGTTTTTTCGAAAATACTTTACTCGATTCAATCTCCGAGGCTTCTCTTGTTGGTCCGAAAATTTTCAGTCCTTTGTTTTCAAACTCATTTACAATTCCAAGCGACAATGGAATCTCGGGACCGACGACTGTAAGATCTATTTTTTCCTTTAATGCAAAATTAATTAAGAGATTTATTTCTGTTGGGTGAATATTTACCGGTTCAGCAAATTCATTTATTCCGGGATTACCTTGAGTTACATATAATTTACTTCCTGTATCAGCGAACAATTTCGATTCGTGAATCTTCCTGGCAATTGCATTCTCTCTTCCGCCATTTCCGATTAATAATATCTTCATTTTATTTTAAAACTCATTCCTTAAATACAGAGAAAAGGCATTATTCGATATCGACAAGTAAATTAAATTCTTTGGCAAGCTCATATGTAAGGGACTTCCTGTCATATTGTTCAGTTACATCTTCATTAGCTGCCGGCAGAGCATTGTTCTTATAGAGCTTATAGTATTCATAAAAAGCATTCATCAGCTCTACAGGATTTTCATCAACAAATTTTATGGCATTATATTTCTCAAGCATCTTTTTCGTCACGCCTTCGGGAATGCATGCAATGATATTCTTTCCGCTTCCTATATACTCTCCGACCTTGCCCGGCATTGCCGCATCGTCATTCTCGCCGCGGCTTATCATCAGGAATAATACATCCGATATAAGAAGATATTTTATGCATTCGATATGATTGACATAGCCCAGAATTTTTATCGAGCCGTCAATATCGTAAGTCTTTATGAGGGCAAGATTGTCTTTTGACATGAGTCCGATAAAACAAAACTCGACTTCGTTTTTCAGCTCGGGATATTTAATAAAAAATTTATTTATAGCTTCGAGATAAAATTTCGGATTGCGTGTATAGAAACTTCCCGAATAAGTTATAAGCATTTTAGTTTTCACGGGGAGATCGGA
>JBBRTN010000521.1:0-1845 GCA_038244395.1 Ignavibacteria bacterium | reverse complement strand
TTCATTCTTAGCCTGTTCAAGAAGTTTTCTCGAATCCTCCTGGGTTTTTGCAAGCAGATCATCTCTCATCTTGGTCGCGATTTCCTTTGAGTCATTTATGATCTTCATTGATTGCGCATTTGCATCGGCAAGAATTTTTTTGTTTTGCAGAATCAGATCTTCCGAATCTTTTTTTAACTGTTCAGCCTGGTCAATTGCATTCTTGATCCCCTGCTCTCTGGTATGAAGTGCTGTCAGCAGAGGCTTCCAGGCGATCTTCTTCAGAAGGATCAAAAGAAGGATAAAGATTATGATCTGCCAGATTATCAGCCCGGGATTTACAGACAAAAGTGAAGGCTTGTCATGTCCTGCCGGCTCGCTGAATAAAAATATTGCAGAGTAATTAAATAGTAATGAAAGACAATAAATCATTATCTGAATTTATTTAAGTTTAAATAAAATATTTTACAACTGGAAAAGTTCTTTCCTTTTGTAAAAATTTTCACAGGAAATTATCTTATCCCTTTGTTGCCAGAAGGATACAAATAACCAGACCGAACAGAGCAACCCCTTCTACAAGCGCAGCTGCGATAATCATTGTCTTCCTGATTTCACCGACTGCTTCCGGCTGTCTTCCGATGGATTCCAATGCCGACCCTGCAAGTCTTCCGATGCCGATCCCTGCTCCTATTACTGTTAGTCCGGCTCCCACTCCGGCTCCTAAAAATGCTAAATCCATTTTAGATAATTCTCCTTTTTATTTTATATTATTTAGAAATATTTTTTTTAAAATCTGTTTTTATAATTATATTTTTTTAACTCTATTCAATCTGAAACTCAAAATTTCCGGTGCAAAATCTTAATGATGCTGCATCGCCATATTTATATATAAAGCTGACAGCAGTGTGAAAATATATGCCTGTAAAAGCGCAATAAAAATTTCAATCATATATATGAATATTGCAAACGGAATCGCGATGAAAGAACCGGCATATTCCATTACAAAGATCAAACCAATCAGTGAAAATATTATTATTGTTCCTGCAGTGATATTAGCGAACAACCTCATAAGAAGTGAGAAAGGCTTAGTGAACAATCCTATGAATTCAACGACTATCATTACCGGCAAAACAAATGCAGGAACGCCCGGAGGGATCAGAGCTTTCATGTATCCGCCGAAACCGTGGGCTTTAATTCCCTTGTACTGCGTAACTCCAAAAGTAATCAAAGCTAATGCTGCTGTGACATTAATGTTCTTAGTCGGCTGAGCCATGAAAGGAAATAATCCCAGCAGGTTAGCGAACATTATGAAAAAGAAAAGAGTCAGGAAAAAAGGCATAAGTTTCAGTCCTTCAGGACCCATGTTGGGCACAACAATTTCATCCCTTATGAATACCACCAGCGATTCAACGACATTGCCGATACCTCTCGGCACCTTGTTTTTCTTGTTGCTTGAAACAGCATATATCAGGACAAGAACCATTATTATCGATGTAAGAAACATCATCGCCGTACTTTTTGTAATGGAAAAATCTATATTAAGCCCGAAAATATTTACCGGTTTGAATTTTGGCAGGTGCAGTTTTCCGAGGAAATAAAAATCTATATAATCATGGTCGACTATCTTTTCTATTACATCAAGTTTTTCTTCGCCTTCTTTAACAATCTTATCGCCTTCATGCTCTATTTTCTGAACATCGGTTTCCTTACCGGTATTCTCCTGAGCAAAGGAAGTTTTTTGTGCAATTAAAAAAAGCGTGAAGACAATTAATATGATTGAAAGCTTAATAAGAAAGGATTTGAAGGGATTTATCGCTATAGTTTTTTTTGAATCCAAATTTTTTATCAATTGATTATAGTACGAAG
>JBBRTN010000520.1:0-1849 GCA_038244395.1 Ignavibacteria bacterium | reverse complement strand
GATTTCTTTGATATGAGTTTCGGAAATCATCCTCTATGACATGAGCATTACCTCTTATTTTGTAAGTCGCATCATTATCCAGTATTCGCACTCTGTAAGACCATCCGACAGGAAGCTTAAGCTTTGAGCCAAGCGAATCAAGATCATCAACCTTCTGATCTTTATTTATTTCAAGTGAAGCCGACTGCATAGTATAAATAATTCCATCGTCCGATAAGAGCTCATATACTTTTTTATCCTTGCTGTAATTCCAGTCCGTAAATCTTTCAATGGAAGACTCCGAATAATTTTCACGCTTCGTTGCTTCGGAAATCTGGGAAGCGGTTCTTTCTATATTGGCGACAAGGTCCAGTTCATAGCCATAAAATTTTCTTGTTTCCCCCGCATAGTAACCGCAGATGGAATCAAGCACCCAATATCTCGGTCCGTTTTTTATTGCTGCTACTGCACCGAGTTCTTTCTTTATTATTTCAGTATCAAAATTATCCCATTCGTCAACTGGTATTGGTCCTTTGCCGATGGTGTTGTAAACACCGATTTTATATTTCTTGAAATCCCTGTAAACTGTAAATATCTCAAAATATAATTTTCCCCTCAGCCCTTCTAAAACTGTCGGCTTCTCTTTCGCTATCATTGTAATTCTTGTTAATTCTTCCTTTGAACTTCCCCGTAATAAACGGAGTGCAGAAAATGCTCCAGCAGTAATTCCTCCGATAAGAAATATTGTTTTTAGTTTTTTCATTAATTTAATTATATTTTAAAAAATATATTCTAATTATTTGCATACAGAAGCAGGGGCTTTTTATCATTTGGAAAACAAATTGTCTTCTCAAATTTTAATCCGAGCTTCTCAAGGAGTTTTTTAGAATCAGTGTTTTCTTCATTCGTTATTGCGACAATTCTTATTATTCCTAAATTTATCTTTGCATGAGAAAGCACTTCAGCAGCGGATTCAAAGGCATATCCTTTTCCCGCATGTTCCGGAAGCAATGCAAATCCTATATCAATGTCATCAAGAGTCTCTCTTTTTATAAGTCCGCAAATACCAACCGGAACATTATTATTTTTTAATTTTACAACGTACGGACAGAAGCCATGTTCTTCGTAACATTTCACTATTTTTTCCGTGATATAATTTTCAGCATCTTTAAGCGTCTTTACATTTCTGTCTCCGATAAATTTCAGCCAGCCCGGCGTGTTTAGCAGACTCAGCATAAACTCTGCATCATCCGGAGCCGGATGACAGAGTATTAATCTCTCCGTTTCCAATGTATTCATTTTTTCAAAAACCTCACGTTATCATTTTCAAATAAATACTTATTGCTGAAGAGTAATAAGTTATCTGGCGCCTCATTCTTTTTCAGAATTAAATTATCGAATACAACTTCTGTTAATGAAGAAGTTTCGGGAATGCCTTTTAAAAGATATTCACCTTCAATGGACTGTGTATGAACTCTTAATATGGCATGAATGCTGAAAAACACGAAGATAGTTAATAAGAGTTTGCAGAAAATTAAAAGGTGTATATTTCTTTTCATTAAATATTCAAATCTTTAATATCTTAAAGAAGGAATCTCCTGTATTTGGGTTTGATGTTCCTACTTAATATCACTGCAATATCTTTTATTATCTATGAAATTATTCATGCAGAAATTGTTATAATTTTATGTATGAAAAATTTTAAATGAATTCAATTTGTCCAATCTGTCCAATTTGTCCAATTGATATTAATTCACAGTAATCGGCAGTAATTGAAAATAACTTTACTACATTGATTAATTTATTATAAATATTAAGTTTGGACAGAATTAATGAAATCACTCCAAACAAAAATGTATCTTTTAATAAT
>JBBRTN010000519.1:0-1851 GCA_038244395.1 Ignavibacteria bacterium | reverse complement strand
TTTTCAATATCAAGAGTCTTGTATTCAACAAAATCATATTCCCTGAACTTCTCCTTTGCCTTCGAAAAAAATGCGGCTGAAATATCAGTGAATGTATATTCCTGTTTCCCCGGTGTAAGCAATGGCAGTATAAATGAAGACGTGCTTCCCGTGCCCGCGCCGATTTCGAGAATCTTTAATTTCTTCTTCTCTGAAGTTTGTTTAATTATCTCTGCGACTAAATTCTTCACAGACTCATTCATGACAACAAACCCCGGTGACTGTTGGTAAAGCTTCGTTGTATCAGAAAAATCCCCGCCCGGAAACAGCAGTTCTAATGGATCAACCTTCCCGGTTAGCACTGCTGCAAGGTTCTCACCGCATCTCGAAAGTAAGGTTAACTCCGCTTCTGCTTCGGGAAATTTCATGAGCATTTTTTTTAAATCAGTTATATCATCTATATCATAAGGAGAGTCAGTGGTATTATGATGTCCGGAAGAAATAAATTTTTCAAAAAGCCTTTTGAAAATTTTAAAATGTTTTTTATCAACGCCCAGTTTATCTGAAAGATCATTAACATTAAGCTTGCTGTCAGTTTCCGTTTTATATCCCATGTCTGCAAAAGCTTTTTCAACAAACGCTCTGCACAGTTCTTCTGAACCTGAAATTGCTTTCTCATAACCGGCTAATTTATTTTCATGAATTAAAATCTCAAAATTACTTTCGACAATATCTTTAAGCTGAAAAGGAGAGGGGACAGAAAAATCATTTGCAGATTGCTCCTCCCATTTCATTTCATAAAACCAATCCTTAATGTTATGCGAGTCATCACTGCCTGAAATAAATTCTTCACTGCTTACTTCTTTAAGACGAAGATTGGATATTTCCGCCAGGAGTTTTCCGTCTTCAGAAAATATTTTCATATTTGCTGAATGGGTTCCCGGATTTTTCTTTTCGGCTTCATTTATTTCTACAAAGCTCAGGACTTTTCCTGATGGCTTACTTATAAAATTAAAATTATCAATACCGGTTGGTATGTATGCTTTTCCTTTACTGTCATTCATTAACAAACTAAGAGCCGTCTGAAATGATGCATCAAGAATTACAGGATGAATCAGATAATTCTCATTCTCATTTTTATTAGATAAATTATTTCCCGGCTCTATTGTTCCGAGTGCAGAATTTTCTTTTGTAAATAATTCTTTTAACGGCTGAAAATCTTTTTTATATTCCACACCCGTCTCTTTAATCGCTTTGTAAAAATCATCAACGGAAATTTTATTGCTGTACATGTTTCTCAGGTCTTTCAGACTTATATCAGGCTCGACAGCATTTGAGATATAGCAAATGTCTCCAGAACAATGTAATGTCCAGTCAAAATTATTATTATTTGTATCATCATTATTATCATTATTATATGATTCATCCAAACTATAAATCGCAAAAGTAAAATTATCTTTTTCTTTTTTAGTTAGAATTGTCTGAATATTTTTTACTTCGTCTGTTTCTAAAAACAGCGCCTGGTGAAATGTTAATCCTGATATATTTATTTTCGTTCGACGGGATATTTCGGAAAAAGCTTCCAGTGCAATTTCAATATATCCCGCTCCGGGAAAAATTATTTTATTGAATACACAATGGTCTTTAAGATACGCCGGGTTATTTCCGCTTATCTGTGAATTGAAAATAAATTCATTCTTTGAAGCTGAAGTTAGTTTGCTCCCTGCCAGCGGGCATTTGACCGAAGTATCACCGCTTGCAAAACTTAAAATTGATTTTGACTTCTTATCAGGATTGTCTTCAATCCAGTATCTCTGTTTTTGAAATGGATATTTGGGAAGTGAAATCTTACCGTGAGCAAAGTCCTTATCG
>JBBRTN010000518.1:0-1866 GCA_038244395.1 Ignavibacteria bacterium | reverse complement strand
TTTTCATTTTCAATTAATTTTAGTTTTAGGAATGGGTTTGATAACTTATAATAACCTTCGGATATTTTAAAATTCCTAAAATTCCTAAAATTCCTAAAATTCCCGAAATTCCTTAGATATAAAAATTAGCATTATAAAAAATTCTTTCATTGATTTAAAAATTGTGTATGCAACATTCACATTCACCTTTTTAAAGGAATGAATTAAAAAAAATTCCGGCAACATTTTTTTGGGGAATTGCTATGGATGTGATTTATAATCTCTTACTCTCAGCGCTCGCAGAGATTAACTTTTTAAGTCTTGAAGTCTTTGTTTCAATTTGCTTTGCACTCATTACCAGATGAACTGCGACCTTTCTGTAAGAGGGAGCCTGCGTGATGAAAAATTTCCACGCCTTCCTGTTAGTTTTGAACTTCTTCTCAAACGTGTCTGAAAATTCCAATGCCTCTTTCTCATATGAATAAACATTTGTCTTCTTAACATCCCGCTTTTCAAATACTGAAAGCCCCTCAGGTCTCATCAGTCCTGCCTTTGTGAGCTCAGCCATTTTGTTTATATTAATTTTGCTCCAGATGCTTCCCTTTCTTCTCGGCGTAAATCTTATTGAATAACTTTCCTTATCAATTGATTTCCTTACTCCGTCAATCCAGCCGGCACACAGCGCTTCATCAACTGATTCAGACCAGGACATGCTTGGCTTACCCGAGCCGACTTTATAAAAACCAACGAGAAGTGATGTTTCTTTCTTATGATTCTTTAAGAGCCATTTTCTAAAATCAGATTGCAGGGGAAAAAATGTCGGAAGCACTTTATTCAAAAATTATTTTTCAGAAAAATTAAATTAAAAAATTTCTTTTGTAAATGTTTATCCTTTTTTTATACCGGAGTCAGCTCCCTACAATCCGTCAAAATATTCCGCCATCATTTTCCTGCCATTTGCATCCGGAAGTCTGCCATTACCTGCTTCCATCATTTCGGAAAGATGCACAGGGTCAGATGTACCGGGAATGACACATGTAACTGCATTATGCGAAATAATATATTTAATAAAGATTTCTCATGTTCCCAATTTGTCATCCCCCGCATGCTCCCAATTTGTCATTCCCGCATTCTCTTAGCGGGAATCCAATAAAAGTCATTATTCTAATTATTATTAATCATTATAATTAAAAATCATCACTAAGCATTTCATCAGTTCCTCCTATTTCATAAAATAAATCAGTCCTTTCTTATGCTCAATGACTCTCCTCAATAAATTATTAGTCACACCTGTATATAGAGCTACATCTTTTTTACTTGTTAATATATAAATACAATAAATTTTCATAAAATATTTTATCAATCACTTTAATCTGATTGGATTCCCGCTAAGAGCTTGCGGGAATGACAAAGTGGAACATAAAGAAATGACAAAGTGGAAAGAAATGACAAAGTAATTCTCGTACTACTCTTCACAGAATTTCATATTTACAAATAAAAACTTCTTAAGACTCAGCTCTCGTGTCCGACTCATGGCCTGATCAGACTCACAAAATTCGCGGCATTATTATCTGCAATTGTCAGATCAGCAAGGTCAGTAAAATTGTCTCCCGTCAAATCTGTTCTCAAATATCCTGTTGCAAAATTAAATGCATCATTATCAATTAATCCCAAATCCGTCAAATCAATTGTCCCGTCCTTATTAACATCACCGCTGTACACACAAAACTTACTTCCTCTTTGAATTAAATTACTCCCGTAAGCCTGTGATAATGATGTAGTAAAATTATAAGTAAGCAGACCTGATATAAAATTTGCTCCTGATGCGCTCCAGGTTTCAATCGAATTCCTGTGACTGATTTCTATAAAATAATTTGTTCCGTTAAC
>JBBRTN010000517.1:0-1866 GCA_038244395.1 Ignavibacteria bacterium | reverse complement strand
GGACATATCCTTCCTGCCCAACCTGTCCGAATACATATACAATATTCTTGTTGTCATTTATGTATATCACATCTTTTCCTTCCAGAAGGATGTTCTGTGATTCGTCGTTTTTATAAAAGAGCTTGCTAAAATCTACTATCACCCTGTTTCGCCGTGACTTCAAATCTATTGCAAAATTTGTTTTGTCAATATCGGAAATAATAAGATCATTCGCTCTCAGATTTATATACAATTCCGATGAGTCTTTATTTGTGTATTCAGAGTCATAATCCCTGAACAATATACTCAACGGTAAATAAGCTTTTTCCTTGAATCCTCCGGCCATCTCTATAACATCTTTCAATCTCGTATTCTTAAATGAAATCGGGTAATAGCCCGGCCTTACTACTTCTCCCAGCACCAGCACCGAAAGGTTTTTCTGATAATTGATTTTATTCTTGACGAATAACCTGTCATACTTTTCTACAAGCATCTTTTTATTTTCATCGTATTTCAGATTTAATATTTTATAACTGTCCGTGCTCCCGAAAGGACGATACAGCATTATACTGTCAGGCTCCGCATTGACATCAAATCCCCGCGCAATACCAATGACCGTCTCAAGGTCATCCCCTTCCACATGCTCGTATGAGCCCGCTAACTGTACTGCTCCTCCGATGGTAATATAATTATTCTCAAGTCTGATATAGGGTATCTTTACTAAATCCCCTTCCAGAAAAAACGGGTTGTGCTCATCGTTGTTTGTAAGAAAGTATTTGTAAATGTCGACATGCTTTACTGTGCCGTCCTTTCTGAACAGTTCTATATTTCTAAGTGAAATCTGTGTATTAAAAAACTCACGCTCGTTTGTCTTTTCATAAAATACTCTGGAGGTGTTTAATGTGTCGAAGATTAACAGCTTTAAGATTTCAGAAACTCTCGTCACAGGAGAAACTTCAAATGTTCCCTGAGTCAGTCCCGATACCTTTACTAAAAATGTTCTCGGTGTGTTTAATGTAAAGCTCACATCACTGGAATAATATCGTTTCTTTACTGCAATCACTACCTTTTCTTTCGCTTCACTTAGTTTTAGGCCGCTTATTTCCACTTCACCTACGGTTGGAATAATAACCGAGCCTTCCGGAGATACGAAAAGCGGAATCTGCTGATTTATATATCCGTAAAGCCCCAAAGTAAAAAGATCATTCGGTCCGACAATGTATTTGTCCGCGTCAATTGAGCCTTCTAAAGGAACCGACTTTGTAGTAAATGTATTTTGTCCCGATATTTGATTCAGCAAGTCCGGTGCGTCAGCATTAATGCCTGCCTTGCTACCTGATACATCGCTCTTGTTTAAAATTTTATTGAGCGGGTCGTCTTCTCTCTCTTTATCTTTGCTTTTAAATTGGGAATAAATGTCAGTTGATAAAGAAATTATTATCAGCAAAAAAAATAATTTTAAAATCCTGTTCATAGCCCGAATTGTTTTTCTGTTTTTTTCAAAATGTCATTTGTTTCATCTGTTACTGTTGTTTCACAATATATTCTCAAAAGCGGCTCCGTCCCGGATGCCCTGATAATTACCCATCCGTTATCAAAATAAAATTTATACCCGTCAAGGTCATCAATAGATGTTATTTTTTTTCCGCCTATTTCATCTCCTGTCTTCATTGACTTGCAGGTTTCCAGAGTCTTCTTCTTTTTCTCATCAGAGGTATGAACATCATTCCTGTTATAGAAATATTTCCCAAACTCATCATCAAGTTCTTTCTTTAATTCCGAAATGCTCTTGCCATACTCCGCAAGAAGTTCGAGGTAAAGCATGCCGTTATATATCCCGTCACGCTCAGGCAAATGCCCTTTAATCCCGATGCCGCCGCTCTCCTC
>JBBRTN010000516.1:0-1877 GCA_038244395.1 Ignavibacteria bacterium | reverse complement strand
TTTTGAGAGCAGGAAATAATGGGTAAACTAAGAATTAAAATTACAGGAAACAGGATTGTTTTTTTCATAGTTTAAAAAAAAAATTATTTTTAAAAATGTTTGTATGTATTATTTTTAATATGCATTTCATTATATACTATTTATTTGACACCGGTTAAAGGAGTTTGTGACAGTGTTAAAATCAGTATAAGAAATACTTTAATAAAATTTCTTCAGGGAGTTGCAGCGCAGAAGCGGATTTATGAAGTGATAAGATTTTGTATAAAAAACAGAACCGGAGACATCATCATCAGTCCGTCCAGATAAAAATAGTACCAGTAATCTGATTTCGTTTTTATACTGTATCCGAAAGAGAAGAGTAAAAAAAATCCCGGCACAACGAGTATGATGAACGGGTAAGGTGAAAAATTAATTTTCAATAAAATAAAAGCAAAGATAAAAAAGAACAGCAAACAGGTATAATAAAAAATCCTTAAAGCCTTCAGGCTTATAATTCCCACAATATTTTTTATATTTTGCTCCCTGTCTTCATCCCTGTCCCTGTAATCGAAAAGCAGGCATACGGGGAATATTAAGAAAAATCTGTTCAGTATGAAAATAGTATAATGTGGATCCCAATTTCTGCCGTTAAGTATCAGTGGCAAAATAACGGTAACAAATGTCCAGACAAATGCCAGGTAAATAGTTTTTCCGATTATAATTCTCTTAAGATATATGAATGGCCTGAAGGGTATTTTTGATGCGGAGTAAAAAAAAGTTAATGCTGACATGAAAAACAAAACAAGTAAATGATCTCTCAATGTGTAAATAAAAAACATAACTCCTGTCACTCCCAAAACAAAAAGGACAAGCAGAAGTATCTTGTTATTCTTTACCCAGATATATCTTTGTGAGCTGGAATGAACATCAGGTGTAAGATACCAGTGGAAACTATAGCTCGTCAGCGTTGCAAAGAATACAAATAAATATAATCCGGATTCTGAATTCAGATTAAATATCCTGTCAGTAAAAATTACCATTAATACAGCGCATAACGATATATATATATTTCCGAAAATAAAAATTTGAATTGCCTTCATAAGGGGAGTATTTAATCCGCAGTGAGTATTCGCTGAGTAATCTATTCCTTAACGCCGCTTTTCCTGAGCTCCATCAGGTATTTGGTTATCAGCGCTTCGTAGTCTTCGGTATATCCTTCTTTCTGAACCCTAAGAAAATCCTCCTTCAATGCATTAAAAGAATTTGGTCCGCTGAGAATAATTTCCGGCGGTGAATTTCTTACAACATCTTCTCCGGGCTTTGATTCACGTTTCGGTTCAAAATCTTTTTCACGCTGTGACAGCTGTGCATCAAGCATTCTCGAGAGAATCCTGTTTTGTTTTTCAATAAGTTTATCGTCAATATTATTTTCCTGAAGTTCTTTCACAACCTCCTGCATTTCTTTCTGCACCTGGTCCATATCACCCAAAACTTTTTCACCGCTTTTTTCCTGTTCTTTTTTTAATTCATCATTTAGTTGCTCAAGCGATTTCTGAATCTGCTCCTGTTCGAGACTCAATCTTTGCATTTCCTGTTTCTGATCCTCAGACATATTGGGGCTTGTTCCCTTACCCGTATTGCCCGTCTGTCCGTTTTCCCCTTGCTCACCCTTAGGTCCCATCTGTCCCATTTTACCTGCCTTTCCGTTAAGTCCCATTTGCTGTCCGATAATTTCACCGAGACGTTTCATGAGCTCACCCATATTTCCACCGGGCTGCTGACCGTCTTTGCCGCCTTTACCATCCTTACCCCCTTTGCCCATATCTCCTATCATATCACCCAGCATCTTTGCTGCATTATCGAGAGATTGTTTTGCCTTTCCCTGGTTTGATGATGCA
>JBBRTN010000515.1:0-1878 GCA_038244395.1 Ignavibacteria bacterium | reverse complement strand
TTTTTCTTTTATTTCGGGTTTGTTTTTTTCTTTTTCCCTTTCTTCCACATAGTTCATCTGTAAATCCACTATGACCTGGTTGAGGAATCTTGCTTCATCTTCTTCGACATTGCCTTTTGTTTTTTCTTTGAGCATATCAAGCATGTCAATTGTCACCTGCGCTCCGTCAAGTTCATTCTCTATCTTACCGGTCATTGGATTTGCAAGCTTTCCCAGCTGCATCATTGTCTGTATCTGGAAGCTGTAGATTAAGGACAGGAACATCTGTTTGTTTTTATCTTCTGCCATGAATTTTGGTTTAATTATTTATTGAAATAGATTTTATTTAAAAGAAAATAGTACGGACCTACCATAACATCGCAGGGTATTCTCTGAGTATCAAGATAATGTAAATATGAAGTTAACAAATATGCAATTGCAACTGCCTGTCATTTTATTTCTTTAAATTAAAATTTTTTTAAACATTTTAAAATACTTCAAATTGTCTTATTGTCTTATTGTTTTATTGCCTTATTCTGCTTTGACTTTAGCCCCGGTAATTTTACTGAGTACAAATGGGACAGCGATTAAAAAGAAAAATACAGTCATGACTTCATGGTCACCAAAACTCCATTCGAATATTCCCGAGATCTGAAACGATATCATTACCAGTATGCTTCCGAAAATCAGCATCTTATATGTATGATTCCGTTGCTTCCTGTAAAACTTTATCTGCATAATAAAAATAGAAATGAACATTCCTAAAAAAGCGAGGAAGCCGAATATGCCCGTAGTCGCGAGTATCATAATAAAATTATTGTGCAGATGAACTCCCTCTCCCTCAGTCTCGGGTTTCTTATATGTCTCATAAATTTCTCTTATGTGAGAGTCCGCTGTGCCCGTAAGCGGATGGTCCATAAACATCTTTAGTCCGACCTTCCACATATTCAGCCTTGATTCATTGCTTGGATGGCTGAGGTCTGCGATGCTTTTCGCCCTTTCAGTGTAGACCGGAGGAAGTATCAATGAAGATAAAATTATTATTGCAAGAAATGTGAGAAGGAATTTACGGTTCACCATTATTCCAAAAATAAGAAAGCAAATGAACATTGCCAGCAGTACGTTGCGTGACTGCGTGAGCAGCATTGAAATAAGAACGGGAAGCAAAATCAGAACCAGATATTTTTTCGAAACTATAAATTTTTCCTTTATAAAAAGCAGGGGAAAAACAGAAAGAAAGCTCATCATTTTTATTTCGGCAGTCGTAAGAGGATAGTTAAAATAATCAATCCGTATTTCCGAAAAAGGCATCTGCTGAATAAGCGCGCCGAACTTAATTAAATAATTGATCAGCTCGAATATTGAAATAGCAGAAACAGCGGAGATATTGATGAATAAAATATTCCGAAGGGTTTTATAATCGGTTATCTTTAATATGGAAATGTAGAATATAAAAAATAACAGCAGACGTTTTAAATTATGAAACGCACCTTCAGGATAGACAGCGAAGAACCTGGAAATGATTTCGAAGATAAAATAAAAAATTACAAATGTATTGATAAGTTTAAGATCTCTTAAAATATTCTTATCATGATTTATTTTCTTTTCAATAATTATCTGAATCAGCCAGAGGGACAGCCAGGCGCCGAATGCAATAGATGATACGGCAATAGAAACACTCACAAGTGATACCTGTATTGTGAGCAGTATTAAAATTGCTTTATCCAGATATGATGAAGTTTCGTCCCGGGTCAATTTATTTGTTTAACTGTTGTTGTGTCAAAATAAATTTTGATTCTTCGTGATTCTTTTTGTCACCTGCTGCATAAGTATTTTCAGCTTCCTTATCCATTCCGGTTTCTGTTTATCTATCCCGGAATCAAACTGCCAGTTGCTTTG
>JBBRTN010000514.1:0-1884 GCA_038244395.1 Ignavibacteria bacterium | reverse complement strand
CTTTTATTGAAAACAGGCGAGCAAAGATAGTCATTGAAATTTTTAATGTCCTCTCTGGAAAAGCTCCGTATGATGTCCAGGACTTTAAGTTTCATCTTAATAAATTTAACATTCATTCAAAAAAAAGCGGACATATCTAACACAATCCATTCAGCAAAATTTATTGATTTCGAACTGAAATTACTTATTTTCCTTCATTAAAGAAATTTATAACGTGTCATTAGATGAAACAAAATGGAAATTGATAGCTTGAACGCATTGGCAGGGAAAATTAATTTTGTATTATATGAATTAAACCTTTTTTTAAATTCTGTTTATTTTATTGTTTAATTTATTGGATTAAAAATATTAAAAAGAATAAGTTTCCCGTTAGATTTTTTTTTAACTTTAATTTTATTACGTGATGAATTTAATTATTTTTACCGGGGATTCAAATTTAAATTTAAAAAGAATTTTAAACCGTGAAATATTATGAGCGCAAAATTACTTATCAGGTTCTTTAAAATCTTTCCTATATTAATATTGATGTCATTTGTTTTCATACAAAATGTATTTGGATATATGTTCTGGAACCAGGCAGGAAGTTTTTCCGGAACGCAGGCGGGATATATTTCATTTCCTCATTCATCCTCTCTCGATATTACAGGCGCCTTTACGCTTGAGTGCTGGATAAATCCTTCAAACTCATCTTCGCCGGCATTTCAGATAATTCTCGAAAAAAGAAGCGGGACACTTTCAAACGGTTACACACTTTACCTTAATAACGGAAGAGCTGCAATCAGGACAAACTCTGCCACAAGACTGATTGGAAAGACTTTGATCGCAAACAATTCATGGACGCACATTGCAGGTACATATAATCCGGGTTCAAATTTATTCAGCATTTATATTAATAATATTCTTGACACCAGCGTGACAATTTCAAATGCATCACCTGTATCAAATACAGATTCACTCAGAATAGGAAAGGGAAATGTTAACAGTCCTTTTGCAGGATACACGGATGAAATCAGAATCTGGAGAACAGACCTTGGCAATACGCAGGTTACACAGTTTGCCCGGACTTCACTCGGAGCATCTACCGGAATTTATTCTTCGCTTGTTCTTTCACTGACTTTTCAGGACAAGGAATCGTCCGGACCTGATTTCAGTCTTAACGACTGGTCAGGCAACAACGGAGTCGGAAAAAATATCGGAGTGACTGCACTGGACTTAAGCAACAGACCCTCAACTACAATTTCCCCAAACGAAAGCGCCGAGCTTGACGGAACGAGTGACTATCTTTACGGCAGCGACAATCCTGCTGTGAGACCCTCTTCAGCGGTCACGCTTGAGTCGTGGATTTATCCAAGGACAATTGCCGGAACAAGGTTAATCATTTTCAAAGGACACACAGGCGCAGTCAATTACAGTCTTAGATTATCGGGAAATATTTTAAATGCGACAATAAATAATAATACTGCCTTAAGCGCCTCGGCTGTTATCAGTCCTGACGTTTGGACTCATGTAGCTTTCACATATTCAGGCTCAAGCGGAAAATATTCTTTTTATGTTAACGGAAAAAAAGCAGGTGAAGGAATTATTGCGGCGAGCACAATCATAAGCTCTGCGGATAATTTATTCATAGGAAGCAACGGGACACCGGGAAATAATTTTAACGGGTTCATTGATGAAGTGAGAATTTCAAATTATGTTAAAACACAGGGAGAGATTAACAGGTTTTTGTTTAAGTCAATTGACAAATCCAATGAACCAAATGCCGGGTTGACAAATGTGGTTTATAATTTAGACGGTTATGCATTTGACAATGCAGACAGCGGTCCCGAATTAAATTTTGTATCATCAGCCCGTTTCAGTAATCCGGGGACAATTGACAACCAGCCT
>JBBRTN010000513.1:0-1884 GCA_038244395.1 Ignavibacteria bacterium | reverse complement strand
TTACTTTTTTTCTCTTGTAAAAGATCAGATGATAATCTCCACCGGTTATAATTTACTTCTCGCATTCAGCATATCAATCGGACTCGCATTATTCTTTGGCTCGATATTATTTTTTTACAGGGGAAATAATTCTTTTGACATGATACTTGCCAAGATTTTTACAGGCGATTCGGCGAAAATTACGTTCAGTCAAATTGTCAATAATAAATTTTACCTTCTTGTTTCACTGATATTGCTTAATTTAATTCTGACCATTGCAACGGCTTTGTTTCTCTATTTCATTTCATTTTATACAAAGGGAAAATCATTTTTCAAGAATATATATACTGTATGTGTCTGGTCAACTCTGCCAATGCTGGTATTTTTACCAATCGGAACAATTCTTTTCAAACTTGCAGAAAACAATTCGTCATACATCAGACTTTCTATGTGGGCATTTGGTATTTTATATCTGCTTTATCTGAACCGCATTATAATAGGAACAAAATCACTATTTGACATTCGCACGGGAAAAGTTTATTTGTACGGTATTATTATTATAACTTTTATATTTGCATTAATATATTCATACTTTTTCTTTTTTACCGGTACTTTAGAGACGATTAACCTGGTCTCTAATTTAACGAAGAATTGATTTATAATTATACAGTTTGTATTTATCAAAATTAGAAATATTCGGATTTAAATCTTTTGCCGATAAAACCACTATCGAGTTTGACAGCGGCGTGTCGGCAGTAGTAGGACCTAACGGTTCCGGGAAATCTAATATTGTAGATGCTTTGCGATGGGTTCTTGGCGAGCAGGGTGATAAGATTCTCAGGAGCGGTAAGCGTGAAGATGTAGTATTTAACGGAACAAAGTTCAGGAAACCGCTGAGCGTGGCAGAAGTTGCAGTAACTATTCAGAACAATAAAGGAAAATTGCCGACAGAATATACCGAAGTACAGATAGCAAGAAGATTTTACAGAAGCGGGGAAACGGAATATTATCTCAATGGAACAAGGGTGCGTCTGAAGGACATTAAAGAACTTTTCATTGATACTGGAATCGGACCTGATGCGTATTCGGTAATCGAACTGAAAATGGTGGAGACAATTCTTTCGGATATCAAGCATGAAAGAAGAAAGTTATTTGAAGAGGCTGCAGGCGTAGTATCATACAAGCATAACCGCGACCTTACATTCAACCGGCTTGATGCAGTTCATGAATCCCTGCTTAGAGTAAATGATATAATCCGTGAAAAACAAAGAAATGTAAATGCGCTTGAGAGGCAGGCAAAAAGAAATGAAGAAGCAAAACTTGTTTCTGAAGAATTAAAATCCTGGGAGCTCAAGACCGGAAAGTTTGAGTATGACAGCATGGTATCGGAGATAACCGATATAAGGAGCAAGGAAGGTAGCAACCTTGATTTAAAAATAAGGCTTTCAGAAGAGATCGGTCAAAATGATATTGTCCTGGATAATTACAGAATTCAGATTCAGGAGCTCGATAAAAAACTCTTCGGGATAAATTTAGTTATGACACAAAAGAAAGAAGGGATTAATTTACTTGAAAAGGAAAACCTCGTCCTGGAAGAAAAGAACAAGAACCTTGTCAAGGATATTTTAAGATTAAAAAACGAGAACGAACAGCTTCTTCTCAGCAAAGAAAGAAATTCCGGGAAGCAGTCCGAATTAACAGATAAGATAAAAGTTTTATCCAATACAATTTTCATTTCAGAAGTTTCCCTGAATGAAAAGAAATCGAAAGTAGATGTTTCCATTAAAATCATTAATGAAAAGAAGACTGAAATGATCGAGCTGGGTAAAAATATTAAGGAGATAAATAAAATTGTTAACGGTCACAAATCTGATTATGAAAAAAATAAAATAAATTATGAAAATA
>JBBRTN010000512.1:0-1897 GCA_038244395.1 Ignavibacteria bacterium | reverse complement strand
ATCAGGAACCGTACCTTTAATCCTGCAAAGCCAGGTGATCTGTGCATCCAGAATGTGAGACATTATTAACAGTGCTTTTTCCGGGAGGTCTTTAATTGAAATCATGGAATTAATAACCTGCTCATTTGCCCAGTTATTATACCGGAATAAATCCGTAAAATATTCTTTCATAAATAAAGTAATTTCAATAAACTATTTATAAGTTTGTTTTATTACAATACAATTTCTTTTTGACTGTGGTTTTTGTTACAGAAAAACCGTTTAAAAGGTTTTCTGTAACCCTGTCATGAAGGGTTACTGCACATTCATCATTAAGATACTACGGTATTAATTGAATTAATGGCTTCAGAATTCTTCTACAAGTGCATTTAAAAATAAAGTTATTAAAGTTAAATTTGTAATTGATTCAATAAAATTATTTAATGAGCGCTGAAAGCATAAATTTTTTAAATCCAGAGTCCGGGTATTCATATGAAGATCTTTTTAATCCGTTAAGATTAAAATCTCTTGCTGAAGATTTTTATAAATATTTTGAATCTGAAAACAAAGAGAAGTTCGGTGAGTTTATAAGATACCACGATTCCGGAGGTAAAGGATTTACTAATTTGGAAATATCAAATATATTGATAGAGTCATCTTATTTTCTGTCGGATTTTATTGTGGACTTATTTCAGCTGGAAAACGAACATCTTAAATTTACCGAAGAAGTCGAATACGAAAAAGATGTCCTTAGATTCAAAAAGGAATTTGTACAAAGAAAGGTTTTTAAGAAATTTACGAAAGAAAACCTTGCGGATTTAAGCTGGGAGCAGCTTGACAGCTTTGCATCAGGACTAAAGCATGCTGCCTTTTTCGATTATGACTTCGAAACAGATGAAGAAAAGTACACGGCAAAAATGGTTTTGGAGATTGATGAGCTGGAAAAAAATTACAGATGGTTTTATGAAGGCGATAAGTTTGCTGCTGAAAATTTCGTCATACCGGAGGAAGCCAGGCTCAGGGCGGAAAAGATTTTATCCGCAGCGGAAACAGCCGGTCTCCTGATTGAAGAAATTCCCGGAGATAAGTCTAAAGATCTGAATCAATTGAAATTTATTTTACAAGAACTTCAGAAATGGATCTTTGTAAAAAAATATTCCGACCCTGCAGCAAAGAAATGGGTTTCCTATTTCGAACCGCACAAGCTTGATTATTCACACCTTGTTAAATATGAATTACCGGAAAATAATTTTCCCGGGCTCCTCCAGGCTTCTCCCGATAATTACCGTCCGCGTTTCGGATTTAAGCTGACTGATCCCAGAATGAATAAAAGACATATACTCAATCAGGTGGATTACTGCATGTATTGTCACGACCGTGATAAGGACTCCTGCTCAAAGGGTTTATCTGACAGATTCGGAAACAGGAAATTTAATCCTCTGGGTATAGAGCTCGAGGGCTGTCCGCTGAATGAAAAAATTTCTGAAATGCATTATGTCCGGAAGCAGGGATTTCCGCTTGCATCTCTGGCTCTGGTAATTATTGACAATCCGAATCTGCCCGGTACAGGTCATCGCATCTGCAACGACTGTATGAAGGGATGCATCTTCCAGACTCAGGAGCCGGTTAACATTCCTCAAATAGAAACAAGTGTTTTAACTGATGTATTCAAGCTGACTTACGGTTATGAAATTTATTCATTGCTTACGCGATGGAATCCTCTGAACATCAGACGTCCGTATAGTTTACCTTACAACGGAAAAAATGTACTTGTAGTCGGAATGGGACCGGCCGGATATACACTTTCACATTACCTGCTGAATGAAGGATTTGGTGTTGCAGGAATCGATGCACTGAAGATTGAAAAAATTCATCCGGATTTTTGCGGAGAAAAAAACGAAAATGGTTTTATAAAATT
>JBBRTN010000511.1:0-1909 GCA_038244395.1 Ignavibacteria bacterium | reverse complement strand
TTCTGTCAAGTGGAGAGGAGCTACATGAAAAATTTCATCGAATATTTTCGTAAGGTGATCGAGTTCTCTTATCGTCGGTTCCCATCCAACTATCTCTCCGTTTTTTTTGTAATGAGGTGTATGTGAAATTACAGCAAGTTTCATTTATTTTCATGCCACAGGCTAAGGCTGTAAAGCATAAGTATTCTCTGGTAAATCCCCGCTCTGCTGATTTCATTTTCGCTATCGGCCTTGTTATCCAGAGCTTTGAAAAGAAATTCGATATAGTTTTTTTTTATATAACTGCTGACTAAATTATCCTTCTCCATTAATTTTTCTTTTATAATATTAAATTCATCTTTGCTCAAAGAAGTATCGAGCGGAATTGTAAATCCTTTTTTCGGAGCTTTGCTTGTTTCAGCCGGAAATTTTTTACGGTGAATTGCCCTCAGTATTTTTTTTGTCTCCATCAATGAAGATTTTTGATCGAAAGGTATCGTAAGCGCAAAGCTTACCATATCCTCATCCAGTATCGGAACTCTGTACTCAACTCCGTTTAGCATGGACATCATATCCGTCTTGCGAAGATAATCACTGAGCATTTGTTTCCGGAAATAATCAAATACCACATAATTTTTAAATTCATCCGGCGCATCATTTCTGAAAACAGATTGATATAAATTAACTCCAACCGATGTATCAAATAAAAAAGGAGTGCTGTTTTCAAAAGACGTTTTTCTGGGAAACCATGAATGCCAGTCATACAAAAGTTCATGCGGCTTATCAGTCCATAAATCGGAAATTCTCTGAAGAAGCCTTCTTCTTGAAGCTCCTGTAAAAATTTTCGCTGAATTTAATATCACTTCACCGCCTTTTTTGGCAGAAGTATTACGGCTTAGCTTCTCGATGTATGTAAGCCAGGTCTGCGAAGGATAGCCGTTAAATAATTCATCTCCTCCGTCACCACCGATTAATACCTTGGTAATTTTACCCGTCGCTTTAGTCAGATAAAAAACATTAACGGCAGATGAGTCTGCGTACGGCTGGTCGAAGTTAATTAAAATTTTGTTAAGAGTTTCCAGATTTAATTCCGAATCCACTTCCACAAATTCGTGGTTTCCTTTTAATGTGTCCGAGTATATTTTCGCAATACCTTCTTCGTTATATTCCTCATCATCAAACCTGATTGTCAGACCTTTGATACGGCTGTTAGCCCGGTTCGCATAATAGTAAATCAGGGATGAATCAATTCCTCCGCTAAGAGCTACAGCTACTTCGACGTCAGCTATTAGATTTCTTTCGACAGCTTTTTTTAATTTCTCCTCCGTTCTTTCGACGTTCTCACTGAAGCTTAAAGTATTTTCCGTTTCGAAATTGTATTCCGATAAATCTGTCTTCTTGATTCCATACCGGGTAATTTCAAAAATATTTCCCGGTTCTGCTGCAATTATTTCGTTATAGATTGTGTAAGGCTCGGGACAGTAACCTAAATTCAGATAACACTTCAATACATTTTCATTAGTTGTCACATCATCCCTGATGGCGGGCAGCAAAGCCTTTATCTCGCTTCCGAAAATATTGAAGCTTCCCTTATTGTATATATATAACGGCTTGATGCCGGAAGGATCTCTCCCCAGGATAATTCTCGGTTCCGTCCTGTTGTCAAAAATTGCAAATGCAAAAATATTGCTGAAAAATAAAAACAATGTTATTTTCGAGAAAAACATGGAAATTTCACCAGAAGTAACTTTTACCGGAACAATTAAGATTGATGGCACATTTGACCTGACCGACCTTTCAACTGAAATGATAAATGCTGATAACAATGAGAAATTAATTTCCTACCAGCCAGTTAAGATGGAATACAAAGAAGCACTTCCTGAAATTGTAAAACGCCCGGTAGCACCTGAAGAAATTAAAACAGTTGAAG
>JBBRTN010000510.1:0-1925 GCA_038244395.1 Ignavibacteria bacterium | reverse complement strand
TAGGATTAATTTTCATTTTTATACATGGCCTGGCAAAAATCCAGGGCGGTCCGGAATTTTGGACAATGTTAGGAAAATCAACATCAAACTTAGGAATTAATTTCCTTCCCGCATTTTGGGGATTTATGTCGGCTTTCACGGAATTCTTCGTACCAATGTTTATCATCGCAGGATTTCTTTTCAGACCCGCAACTGTCTTACTTGCTATTAATATGATAGTAGCTCTGTCTACTCTTTTTATGAGACTCGAACCATGGGGAAAGATTGCTTATCCCTTGCTGCTGCTCATTCTGTTTATATCTTTGTTTTTTATCGGTCCCGGAAGATACAGCGTGGATGAATATATCAAAAGAAGAAAAAATAAAAATGAAGTTTAAATTATTTATTGAATATGACGGGACAAGTTATTCGGGATGGCAGAAGCAGGACAATGCAAAGACGATTCAGGGAACAATAATTAAGTCTGTGGAATCCGCATTTAAGAAAACAAAAGGTGAAAACAGGCTGATAGATTTTCAGGGCTCAGGCCGCACTGACAGCGGAGTTCACGCCATAGAGCAGGTAGCACATCTTGAATGTGAGACGATGCTGGCTCCGCATATATTAAGATTAAAACTAAATGATGAACTTCCTTCTGACATAAATATTCTGGAAATCGAAAAAGCAGGAAGCAGATTTCATGCAAGACATTCCGCAAAGTCGAGACAGTATCTATACCGGATTTCAAAAAGAAGAACTGCATTTGAAAAAAAATATGTATGGTGGATAAAAGATAATCTCGATGTCGGTGCAATCAAAGACTCTTCCGAAGTTTTGAAAGGTATGAATGATTTCCGTTCCTTTTCTGAGCCTGATAAGGAGAATAAATCTACGAAGGTTTTGGTTGAATCTTTGCAGGTTACCGAGGAAGATGATTTAATCTATTTAAGAATTACCGCTTCGCATTTTTTATGGAAAATGGTAAGGAGAATTGTCGGAGTTCTTGCAGAAGCCGGAAGAGGAAATATCAGTCAAAGCAAAATAAAATATTACCTGGAAAATTATTCCGGTGAGCCGGCAAAATTTACAGCTCCTCCCTCAGGATTATTCCTCGAGAAAGTATTTTATTAAATACATTTAATGGATAAAAAAATTTTAATCACCGGCGCCACAGGGTTTATCGGGAGACATCTTGTTAATAAACTTTGCACCCTCGGGTACAAAGTAAATATACTTTCAACGAATAAAAAAAAAGCCGAATCACTTTTCCAAAATGACAACGCAGTTAAAATTTTCCAATGGTCCGAATATCAAAGTCCGGATAAGCTGTCAGAAATAACCGGAGATATGAATGCAGTGATAAATCTTGCCGGTGCGAATGTCGGCGATAAAAGATGGACGCCCGAATTTAAAAAAGAAATTTATGACAGCCGGGTTGAAACTACAAGGCTGTTAACTCAGGCAATTAATCTCGGCCGTAAAAAACCGGAATGCCTTGTAAGCGCCTCCGGTGTTGGTTTCTACGGCTTCAGAGGTGATGAAGTGCTGACAGAAAATTCCGGTTCGGGAAGTGATTTCCTTGCAAAAACCTGCGAAGCCTGGGAGAATGAAGCTCTTAAAGCTAAGGAAAATGTCAGAGTTGTAATAATGCGGACAGGCATTGTACTGGATAAAAATGAAGGCGCTCTTAAGCAATTACTGATGCCGTTCAAATTTTTTGCAGGCGGTCATCTGGGTTCTGGCAAGCAATGGTTTTCATGGATTCATATAGATGATATTATTGAACTTTATATTTTTTCACTTAACAATGAAAATTTATCCGGAGCATTAAACGGTACTTCCCCATTCCCGATAACAAATGATTACCTGTCAAAAGAAATCGGAAGAATATTAAAACGTCCCTCCATATTTCCCGTCCCGGAATTTATATTAAAAATTGTTGCAGG
>JBBRTN010000509.1:0-1943 GCA_038244395.1 Ignavibacteria bacterium | reverse complement strand
CATAGAATTTAAATGTCAGACTGTCATCATATGATCTAATAAGCATTGCTCCGTAACCGCTGTTATATCTGAACTGGCTTCCGGTTAAAGGAGGAGTACTGAAAGAATACTGAGAAGGAAATCCGCCAAGACCGTTAACGAAATAAGTAAGATTATTTATATTAAGTCTTTCATACACATGATCATGACCTGACATCACTGCCGTTGCACCCCATCTTTTAAAAGGCCATTGCAGTAATGGATATGAACCATGATAGCTGCTTGAGCAGTAAGGGGAATGATGCAAATAAATTATATTCCATTTCTGAGTTGACTGAGTGAGTATATTCTTAAGCCATTGCGCCTGGACTGAACTACTGTCAATACCATCGGGCTCATGCGGATCACTGTCAACAACAAAAAAATGTATATCACCTTTTACAAAATCATAGTATCTCTCATTCCCGGGCAAAGTAAAATAATTAAAGTAAGCTGCAGCGCTATCAGTATACCAGTCATGATTTCCCAAACACGGAAAAAAACTATTCACGCTTGCACCCGCACCAAATGTACCATAATAAGGTGAAATAAATTCATGATAGTATTGACCTATGTTTAAATCAATTGTAGATGCTTCTCCATATTCATAATTGTTATCTCCCTGTGTGATAATAAATTCAGGATTCCAGCTTTTGACAAGATTGGAAACTTCAAGCTCAACGGGATTTTCAAAACCGAAATCACCGATGGCAGCAAACTTAACATTCTGTGAATTCGAAATCACAGGAATAAAAAAAATTATGATGAAAAATAAAATTATTGTTTTCATTATTATAGATTTAAGTTTGTTGTATAAAATTATTCTTTAACCGGCAATGAAGAAGAATGCAGATGTGACAGCGTAAAGTAACCGTTGATGAAGAAAATTCTTATTAAGGTTTTCATATTTGTTCTTCCTTTTAATTATAAGTTACGTTTTTCATTTCGATAATGCAAAGAAACTTTTTAATGGTTTTAGAAAATATTTTGGTTCCCTGCTTTGACGGGATGTAAGTGAGTTGAATTCAATTTTACTCCCGTCTTTTGCAGAGATTTGTTCTCCAAATTTTAATATTAAATATTTAAATTACTGTTAAAAGAACCCGGTTTACCTTTCAGCACCCCGGGGACTGCTCTTCCATTAATTAGTTAAAGTCTTTCCATGGTTCCGGTCTAAAATTTTAATTTCTTTTGTGCTCATTATAATTTCGGTTGCCGAAGAATTTTAAAAAAGGAGTTACCGGAAACCAAACCAGAAATTCCTCATCATACAATAGATAATTTGCTGCTTGTAAATCTGAAATTATTTTGTTTTTGACTCTAATGTTTTTCTCTCTTGGAGCTCCGTTTCGTGTTTTGATTAATAGCTTTTTCATAATTTTGTTTTTTAGTTTTAATTAGTTTAATTATTTAATTAGTTAATTAAATTTTCTATTACAACTTACCCTTAATCTGATATCATTCCAAAGAAACTTTTCACCGGTTTCCTCACAAAATCAGTCTAAGATCTCCGGGGAATTGCTTGATTTCTCTTAGCAATGAAAGAAATCTAGGCTATTTCTTACTCATAGAAATAAGAGTTTATTTGTTGAAGATGTGACTGATCATATTTTTTATAAATCTCATGAAAGCGATTTTTTAATTTTCAAAATAAAAAAACCCCGGAAGAATTAACTCCCGGGGTTCGATAAAAATTTTTATTTTTATTTATCTAATTATTTAATTATTATTAAAAACCGTTTGAAATAACTTCGGCTTTTTTTGATGTAACTGTTCCAACGTTTTTAACATTTGAAATTACAACATTTGAAGTTACAACAGAAGTTGGTGCAGGGCAAGGTGAAACTTCACTGACAAAATTGGAAACATTATTATCTGTGATTGCTCCGTCTGTTACGTCAACTGTTCCGTCGCTGTTTACATCT
>JBBRTN010000508.1:0-1948 GCA_038244395.1 Ignavibacteria bacterium | reverse complement strand
TCGATCTCGTCTTTTCTGCTGCCCGGAAGTATGCTGATCTGAGTTTTCTCAGGTCTAATTTTTTTATTATTCCTCAAAAAGTCATCAATTCTTTTCACGAGCGGATGTCCCGTAAATACAGCCTTCACGCCTTCCTTCCCGTAAAAGTCAACCTCGAACGGGAAAACAACAAGCATCATATCAACATATTTTCTTATAATGTTAACGCGGCTTTTATGCCATGCCCACAGCTGTGGTGATATATAATATATGATTTTTCCTTTGTAAAATTTTCTTATGCCTGAAATGAATTTTAGATTAAACCCGGGATAGTCAACGAGAATAATGGCATCAGGATTTTCTTTCTTCACGTATCCGATGCACCGGTTTAATATGGATTTTATTTTCCTGATATTTTTTGCAACGGCTGAGAAGCCCATGAAATTTACTTCCCTTATATCATACAGAAGACTTGCGTTTTCTTTTCTCATCTCCGTGCCGCCGATACCGGTAAAGAAAATATTTTTATCAATAGATTTTATTTCTCTTATTAGAGATGCAGCATGCATATCACCGGAAGATTCTCCTGCAACTATAAAAATATTTTTTGATTGTTCAGGCAAAGGTCGAAATTTTAATTTTAATCTTAGTACTGTTCACAAGAAATGTAACAATCATAATCCCATTATGACATTATTGCAGCAGCAGCTTCTTCACCTGTGTTTATAGCCCCTTCCATAAAACCCTGCCAGTCTGCGATATGCTCGCCTGCAAAATAAATGTTCTTCATCTTTTCTTTCAGGACCGGCATTACATTAAACCATTGTTTTTTTCCGTACAAAGCATATGCTCCCTTTGTGAATTCATCTGTTCCCCAATAATAATTCACATTGTCTTCAATAAGATTTCTAACGTCACCGAACGCGGCTTCAAGAGACAGGGCGACTGTATTTTCTCTCTGCTCTTTATTAAGGCGTGAAAGTATATCCGCCTTATCACCCGTTGCATATGAAATAAGAATTCCTTTAGAGCCGTCCTGATTCTTAGCAGCATTAAAAAAATAATGTGAGAATGTGTCGGTAATAATGCTGAATGATTCATCATTCCAAAATCGTTCACTGAATAAAGTTGCTGATTTATTTATGCGGCAGTACTGCAGTTCATTTATTGCATCGGTCTTTTCCTGCGGAAGCAGGGGAATCCATTTAATTTTGCTCATTGAAAAAGTGGGCAAAGCACATATCAGTTTATCGCATTGATAGCTGTTGCCGTTTGTGCAGTGAATTTTTATGCCTGACCCATATTCAATAGTATCTGCTCTATTGCTCAGCATAATATTTTGCTGACCGATCTTTTCTGAAATTGCTCCCGCAATACTTTGATTGCCGCCTTTTGCTTTAAAGTCCATTTCGTCAGTATCATTTGATTCTGCATATTCCGCCAGCGCTCCGTATGCAGAGACAAATCTGATTGATTCACCGAAGTCAGTGCTGTCAGCATATTCTTTTATATCAAGGTCCCTTTGTAAAATATCATTATTCATAAGAAATCTCCACCAGTCGATTTTATCTAATTTAATTTTGTCAGCATCCGTCATTTTTGAATAATCTTTTAATATCTTTTCGTATTTTTCTTTCCATTCGGGTGAGTAGCTCCATTCATCCGGTTTGAAGAATTTATTATCATAAATAAGTCTGTCATTAAACCGGTCATCAATAAGTTCGATGTTTAATTCTTTACAAAGAGCAAGCAGTCTTTCATGAGATTCACCGATCCATTCAGCTCCAAGCTCAATGACCAAATTTTCAGCGCCTGCTACAGCATGGGAAAAAACTCTGCCGCCAATCCTGTTTCTTGCTTCGAGGATTGTCACAGCGTAACCGTTTTCGACAAGCATTTTTCCCGCTGCGAGGCCTGCGAGACCTGCGCCAAGAATTATTATTTTGGGCTTGGTCAATAAATTAATTGC
>JBBRTN010000507.1:0-1953 GCA_038244395.1 Ignavibacteria bacterium | reverse complement strand
CGCGCTTCCACCTATAATTGCCGAATCACCGATCTCCACATGACCACCCATCTGTACTGCATTTGCAAGAATAACATTATCCCCGATCCTGCAGTCATGAGCTATATGTGCATAAGCCATTATGAAACAATTTTTTCCGACTATTGTTTTTTTACTGTGATTTGTACCGCGGTTAAGTGTGGCATATTCTCTTATAACAGTTGATTCGCCAATCTCAAGAGTTGTTATTTCGCCGCCAAATTTCAAATCCTGGGGTACAGTTCCTATAATTGCGCCGTGATGAATTTTTACATTTGAAGAAATTCTCGCTCCGTCAGCTATCAGCACATTTCCGCCTATTTCTACGTTGTCACCAATCTCCACATCGTCCTCTATTGTTGTAAAATCTTTTACAGTAACATTATTCCCGATTTTTGCTTTCTTGCTTATTACAGAATTTGACATTTATTTTTTAAATAATAATTTTTTGAAAAATTTTTGAAAAATACAGAAATGAAAAATAAAATTATGAAATGAATTTACAAAATAGTTTCCACCAAAACGTCATCATCTTTTACATTTGATTTTGTAATCATCTCAGCTATAAGTCCGAGTGATAAAAACTGTACTCCGACAATTATCAAAAATATCCCGATAAGAAATAATGGCCGGTCGCTCAAAGGCTTATTTTCCGCCAGCTTAAGTATGATTAAATATACAGAGATGAGAAAACCAAGCATAGATGTAATAATGCCTATGCTCCCGAAGAAATGAAGAGGACGCTTCATATATTTATTCGTAAAAACTACAGTTAGTAAATCGAGAAAGCCGTTGATAAACCTGCTTGCACCGAATTTTGTTACTCCGTATTTTCTTGCATGATGTTTTACCGGTTTCTCAGTAACTTTAAATCCGGACAAATAAGCAAGGGCAGGTATATACCTGTGCATCTCGCCGTATATCCGGAGCGACTTTACAACATCCTTCTTATATGCCTTTAGTCCGCAATTAAAATCATGAAGACTTATTCCTGAGAGCTTTGAGGTAACAAAATTAAATAACTTTGAAGTATGTTTTTTTATGAAAGGATCATATCTTACTTTTTTCCACCCGGACACAAGATCATATCCGGAGTTCAGAACTTTTATGAGCTCCGGAATTTCTGAAGGGTCGTCCTGAAGGTCCGCGTCCATTGTAATTATTATATTTCCCTTTGCACTCCGGAAACCCTTTGCCAGTGCGGCAGACTTTCCATAGTTTCTCCGGAGTTTTATGCAATGAAATTTCTGATTCTTCCTGTTGATTTCCTTTATCCTTGCAAAGGAATTATCAGTGCTCCCATCATCAATAAATATCACTTCGTAATTACACTTCAGGTATTCAAAAACTTTCTCAAGTTCTTCGCTCAGCTCGCTCAATGATTCTTCCTCATTTAATAAAGGAATCACGACTGAAATCATCTGGTTGTTTCGGACTACATTAGATGACTCCTGGCTTTCTTTCGGTAATTTTTTTTGAATATCCTGTGTTTTTGTAGGCTTCTCCGTTGAAGGTTCGTTATCGGTAATTTTTTTTCTCTTATTATAATAAAATCTTTTTCGTGTATGCTCCATTAACCATTGGAATTATTAGTAATTTTAATATTAAACTAACTTATATATGAAAAAAAATCAATTGAATTTAAGAGAAAGGGATGAGTCTTTATTGTCTTTTTATATTACAGACAAAAAATATTTTTGATTTAGAACTATGCAGTTCGTTGTAACAGGGAATAAATATTTTTTTTAAAAATCGCTTTTAAACATTTTTTTTTTGATCAAATAATGTAATTCAAAAAAACTTCAATTCTCGCTTAGAATTAGAGCATTTTACAATCTTCATTTTCACAAATCGGATTATTTACAATTTGACATAAAGGTAAAATTTATTTAGCTTTGTTTAAATAAATATTTTATAAAATCTTAAAGGAAAAAT
>JBBRTN010000506.1:0-1965 GCA_038244395.1 Ignavibacteria bacterium | reverse complement strand
CGGCTCACGGATTTTAGCTCTCTCTGTCATAAATTTTTCCTTTAAGATTTTATAAAATATTTATTTAAACAAAGCTAAATAAATTTTACCTTTATGTCAAATTGTAAATAATCCGATTTGTGAAAATGAAGCTTGTAAAATAGTTCGATTCTAAGCAAAATTGAAGCCTTTTTTGAATTATTTATTTGATCAAACCAAAAATGTTTAAAAACGATTTTTTAAAAAAAATATTTATTTCCTGTTACCACTAAACTACATAATTCTAAATCAAAAATATTTTTTGTCTGAACTATAAAAAACTTATTAAATCCCCTGAGTGCATTTACTGTATTTACTATTGTTAATATAGTTTCTTTTCTTTTTTATTAGCCTTAATTTTGTTCACAAAAATATTTACAATTTAATTTTGCATTGTGTATGATAGAGATAAAAGACCTCAGGAAAAAATTCGGTGATAATGAGATTCTAAAGGGAGTTAATTTAGTAATTCCAAAAGGGATAACACTTGTAATAATTGGCAGAAGCGGCTGTGGTAAATCGGTTTTATTAAAGCATATTATCGGTTTGTTAAAACCTAATTCGGGAGAAATTCTTATAGAAGGTCAGGACATTACCAAGATGAATGACAAAGCGCTTTATGAGATAAGAAAAAAATTCGGGTTTCTGTTTCAGGGTGCAGCTTTATTTGATTCAATGGACGTTGAAGAAAATATTGGATTGGCATTAAAGGAAAATACTTCAATGCCTGCAAAAAAAATAGAAGAAGTGGTAGCGGAAAAGCTTGAGCTTGTTGGCTTGCCGAATATTCAAAAGATGAAACCATCTGACTTGTCCGGCGGGATGAAAAAAAGAGTCTCACTGGCACGGTCACTTTCCACAAATCCTCAGTACATTTTATATGACGAACCCACTACAGGACTTGATCCGGTAATGAGCGACCAGATTGATGAACTTGTTAAAGACCTTTCACAAAAATTAAAAGTAACATCGATTGTTGTCACGCATGATATATTCAGTGTTTATGATGTTGCAGATGAAGTTGCGATGATGCATGAAGGGAAAATATATTTTCACGGGACTCCGGGAGATTTAATTAAAACTGAAGACCCGCTCATTCGTGGTTTTCTGAACCGAACTGATAAAAAAATGTGAATGATTTTATTTTTTAAATTCTGAAAATCCGGACTAATCATTCTGTATTATTTTAATCATAAATTTGTTATCACTCTTGTCATATTAATTATATCATCAACGCTGCATCCTCTCGACAAATCCATCACAGGTTTTGCGAGACCCTGTAAAATGGGTCCGGTAGCGGAAGCTCCGCCAATTCTTTCAGTTACTTTATATGCTATGTTGGCTGAATTCAAATCGGGGAAAATAAATACATTTGCGTCTCCTTTAATCTTTCCTCCGGGATTTTTTCTTTTTGCAACTTCAGGAATAAACGCAGAATCAAACTGAAGTTCCCCGTCACAGATTAATTTTGGATTTCTTTTCCTTGTAATCTCATATGCCTCTTTAACTTTTTCAAGAGACATATCCTTTGAACTTCCTTTTGTGGAAAAGGAAAGAAATGCAACCCTCGGTTTTATTCCGGTTACTCTGTTAAAATTTACCGAGGTCTGAACTGCAATATCAGAAAGCTGCTCAGCAGTCGGCACGGGAATAACTCCGCAATCGGCATAAGCAAGTATGTGGTTTTTATGAATGTGATTTTTCGGAAACGTAAAAAGAAAAAATGAAGAAACTGTTTTATTATTTTTCGCTAACCCGGCAATTGAAATTGCGTTTCTCAGAACTTCCGAAGTCGGATAAACGCTTCCTGCTATAATTCCATCCCCAATATTATTTCTAAGAAGCAAACAGGAAAAAGTCAAAGGGTCAAGCAGATCTTTTTCAGACTGTAAAAGACTATAGTCAGGGGTCTTTTTTATTTTAAGTAAATAATATTCCCGTACGAAT
>JBBRTN010000505.1:0-1967 GCA_038244395.1 Ignavibacteria bacterium | reverse complement strand
TTAGAATCTTCGTTATCCGTTGTCCACAATAAATCTCCCTGAATACCCTTTGGATTTACATAAGCTTCGAAGCCCTGTTTCAGATCGCCGTAAGTATTTATAAATGGACCAACCCAGTCGTCTGAATACATTCTGTCTCTGTCCGACATTGATGCGCGTATTCCTGACATATCGCTTTCATAACAAGTGAATGCAAAATAAATATTATTATCATCATAGAATATCCTTACTTCTGTTTCGACTTCAGGTTTGACATTTTCTCCGGGACTTATTTCTGTGAAATTTTTAGCAACTGCGGCATCTTGCCACACCGGTTCATCCGCGGCTCCGTTAATAATCATCTTACCCGCATTCAATTTCGGGATGTTTAATTCGGGGCGTATATTTGGTTTGAAAGCGCTTTTTAAAGAGTCGGTTTCTTCCTGTGAAAAAAGGTTCATTAAAGGTATGAATAAAAAAATAATTACTTTAAACAATATTCTTTTATGCATATTTTAAAATTCTGAATTTGCTGGTTTGACGAAAAAAAAAATTCTATGTTACGTGCATTATGGTATTAAAAAAAATTAATTAAAAGAATAAAAAAAACTCTTAATGAATAAATGAAATAAAATGAAAAAATTTGGATAAAGAAAAAACAAAAATGAAACCGCTGAGATTCGTAAAGGACATGGTTTTGATAGTGACAGGTATTTTATCAGCGGGTCTTGGACTGAAAGGATTTTTAATACCTAACAACTTCATTGACGGAGGGGTTACGGGTATCTCGCTTCTCTTGGCGGAAATAACAAGCCTCTCACTTCCACTGCTTATTTGTATTATAAATATTCCTTTTATTGCAATGGGATATTTTCAGGTTTCAAAAATGTTCGCGTTTAAAACTTCGCTTGCAGTAACAGGGCTTGCATTGTGCCTGATTTTCTTTCCATACCCTATTGTTACTACGGACAAACTCCTGATTGCAATCTTCGGCGGCTTCTCACTTGGGACGGGCATCGGACTTGCTATTAGAGGCGGGAGTGTCATAGACGGAACTGAAATTCTTGCACTTTATATCAGCAAAAAAACAAGCCTGACTGTGGGTGATGTAATTTTATTTATTAATATTATTATCTTTTCAGTTGCTGCAATGATACTTGGAATTGAAACTGCTTTTTATTCGATACTGACTTACATCGCCGCATCTAAAGCAGTTGATTTTGTAATCGAGGGTATTGAAGAATATACAGGAGTAACAATAATCTCAGATAAGAGCGATGAAATCAGAAAAGCAATAATTGAAAAAATTGGTCGCGGAGTAACCGTCTTCAAAGGCAAAAAGGGATTTGGCAAGAGGGGTGAAACCGATCATGATATTGATATTGTTTACACTGTGATTACAAGGCTTGAAATATCAAAACTAAAGAATGACATAAATAATATTGATGAGAATGCGTTTGTAATATTTCAAAGCATAAATGATACAAAGGGCGGCATGGTAAAAAAAAGACCCTTGCAGTAATAACTAATTTACTAACCCAATCTCCTGCAACAGCCTTTATTTATAATTATCCGCGAAGATCAAACTGATTTAAACGGATCTTTTCTTCCTGAAATATTTTCAAAATTTGTGTTCGAAATTTTTCACGGCATAAGACAGTAACTGCATTCTTAGCCGTTCTGTAGTCTGAAAAAAATTCTGAGAATTCCTTATCGGATGTCAGCTAAGTTGAGTTATCTTAAAAACGCGAATGAATTTACTTCCTCTCCCTTTTACTGTGCTCCGTTCATTCTGATAGGAAGTACTGACCCTGTTGAAATTAAAACTTTAGTAAGCTAACCAAAAAGTATTTAAATTTTATTTTTGAAATCTTCTGAATGCAAAGATATGCTGTCTTACATAACTTTTAATATCCGCATATAAAATTTCAAAGAATGAAAATACTTTCTTGTCATGATTAAGTCCTTCTTTTGAAAGCGGATACCCG
>JBBRTN010000504.1:0-1968 GCA_038244395.1 Ignavibacteria bacterium | reverse complement strand
ATAAAATGAAAGGTAATGTTTGGGAATATGTAGTAGGAAAGAGGAAAGAAGATCAGGAAGCCAAAGCACATACTGCACCTTTTCCTTGTCAGTTAGCCAATGACCATATCATATCGTGGACAAATAAGGGCGATTTAGTTTTAGACCCTTTGTGTGGAAGCGGAACAACTTGTAAAATGGCTAAATTGCTTGGTAGAGATTTTATAGGTATTGATATTAGTGAAGAATATTGTGAGATCTCTAGACAAAGATTATTAACTAAAATTGACGTAGAAACATTTTCCTTATTTGAAGCCGTATAGTCTGCATTTAACAGAGCTTCCAATTTACTCAATAAACAGTTATGCTAATGTTGGTTATATTCCCACTTTCTGCAAATAATCGTGCAATAACAATCACCCAAAGTACCATATTCTATAGATATTCTCAAAACGCTTTCTGCATTATATCAGCGTGCTCCTGTGACATCGGAAAAGTCCTCTAATCTTTTGTAGTTTTTATAATTAAGATCAAACTTCATAATACAGATGAAACTCATACGGATGAGGTCTCAGCTGAACTTCCTTTATTTCTTTTTTCAATTTATAATCAATCCATGTTTCAATCAGATGGTCGTTAAAAACTCCTCCCTGTTTTAAATATTCATTATCTTCTTCAAGCTTGTGTAATGCGACTGTTAAATCTTCCGGAGCATGAGGAATTTTTTTCAGCTCTTTTTCATCGAGATGAAAAATATCTTTATCAAGCGGCTCACCGGGATTTATTTTATTAATAATTCCGTCAATACCTGCAAGAAGAATAGCAGAGAAAGCGAGATAGGGATTTGCCGTTCCGTCCGGACATCTGAATTCCACCCGCTTCGATTTCGGATTATCCGAATACATCGGGATTCTGATAGCCGCGCTCCTGTTACTCTTTGAGTATGCAAGATTTACCGGCGCTTCATATCCCGGTACAAGACGTTTGTATGAATTGGTAGTCGGATTTGTAAAAGCGAGAATCGAAGGAGCGTGTTTTAATAATCCCCCGATAAAATTTAAAGCGATGTCGCTTAGTCCAGCATACTTATCACCTGCAAAGAGCGGCTGTCCTTCTTTCCATAAGCTCACGTGCGTATGCATCCCGCTTCCATTATCTCCGAATAACGGCTTAGGCATAAATGTAGCAGTCTTGCCCACTGACTTCGCGGTGTTCTTCACAATATACTTGAACATTTGTAAAGCGTCGGCGCACTCCAGCATAGGACAATATTTAAAATCAATTTCCGCCTGTCCGCCCGTTGCAACCTCATGATGATGCATCTCAACATCAATTCCTACATTGATCAAATTTTCTACCATCAGACTTCTTAAATCATTTGTTGAGTCAGACGGCGGAACAGGGAAGTAACCTTCTTTCATTCTGATCTTGTGTCCGAGGTTCATTTCTTTTTCACTACCGGTATTCCAGAAAGCTTCGATGGAATCAATTTTATACCAGCTTGAATATTCGTTAATGTTATATGCGACATGGTCGAGAATAAAAAATTCAGCTTCGGGTCCGAAGAAGGCTGTATCTGCGATTCCGGTCGACCTGAGATATTCGACAGCTTTTCTGCAGATATTTCTCGGGTCCATCGCGTAAATGTTTTTCAACTCGGGTTCATAAATATTACAAATCAAACTTAAAGTCTTTGTCGTCATGAATGGGTCAATGTTTGCAGTGGTCGGGTCAGGAACCGCAAGCATATCGGACTCATTTATAGACTTCCATCCCCTGATAGACGAGCCGTCAAAACCAATCCCTTCATAAAAAACGGAGTCGGTTAATTTTGAAACCGGTATAGTCAGGTGCTGCCATTGCCCGGGAAGATCAGTAAATCTCAGGTCAATCATTTTAATATCTTTTTCCTTTATAAGCTTGAAGACGTCATTAATTCTTTTAAGCTTTTCCTTTTGTTCTTCCAATGTTGTTTTTTCCGTCATAGTT
>JBBRTN010000503.1:0-1968 GCA_038244395.1 Ignavibacteria bacterium | reverse complement strand
TTTCTTTGTTATTAAGCCAGAATAGGATGAGAGCCACAACTAATACAGAAATCTGTACCACATATCCCAGGGAGATAAAAATTGAAAGTATGCCTGAAAACATTGATAATGTAAAGAACCCCACGAATAAAACTTCATCTCCAGAAGTGTATTCATTTAAAACACCGTAAATAGTTCTGATCATTTTTATTACGGAAAATCCTATTGTATAAAAAATAAAACAGATCAGAAACCATAAAAACAGGACTATTAACATGCAGTCAGGCTGGTTTTTAATTTAACGGGTTACTTATTTATCCTAAATCCTTCCTTTATATCCGCACCTCTCAAAACTACGCCAGTTAGGGGAAATGGCACACAAGGAATTTCAACATTGAAGCATCTACCTCCTTCAGGTACTGGTACTCTGTAATTAAAATCGGTGAAAAATTCATTTGTCGTCACAGTTCCAAAAGGAGATGGAATTACCCATTGTGCCGGATGCCTCAAAGTATCAACAGGCAGCATTATATGCCTGCAAAAAATCAAAAATAAAAAACAGGCCAGTGCAATCCGAAGGTATTTGAAAAGACCTTCAGACTCAATTAAAGCAACAAAATATGCAATATTCAATGAGAATCCGACAAATAGAAACCCAAATGCAAAACGGGGATCAGGTGCGCTCACAAACCAAAAAATAAGATTAAGGACAAGAAGAAGTTGGATTATGAGGAGAAAGTAATTCTTTTTCAGGAACATTATTATTAAAGTAATTACCGAAAGCAGATTTATTGCAATAAGTAGTTTTTTCATGAAATTCAGAGCATGGAACCATGGACCTATCCATTCTGACATTTTCATATGAATAACATCGGATGTGGGAAGAGTAGAAATTTTTGACCAGCTCTCAATCTCAAACTTTTCAGACAGAGCATTCCCAAATGGAATCTTCCAGTCAACGTTAAAAATATCAACTGCCGGAAATGGATAAATAAGATAGCCTGATAAAAAGTAATTTCTGGCAACAAAAGGGGTAAAAATTAAAATCCCTGCAATTGCAGTAATTGATATCCGTTTGAAAGAATCTTCTTTATAAAGGAAAAGCAAAGAGAGGACTAGAAAAAGTGAGCTTATTTTGAATGTAATACAACTGAATACCAGTACATTAAAAAACACAATTTTATTTATGCTTATAGTACTTTTTGTCGATTCAAAATTCATCAATAAAACGAAAGAATAGATAATAAGTATCGCACAAATAATATCTGCAGCAGGAGAATTCAAATCGGGTATCAAAATAAGCAGACTAATAAAAAGCATTAGGATATAAAGTATAGCCTTCCATCTCATGCCGGGTTTGCTTTCTTCTTTATATAAGAAAAAAAGTTTAAAAGCTAAGACCAGATAGCATAATCCGTTTAATGGAAATATCAGTACATCCTTTATCTGCAAGCTGAAAAGTCCGGAGATGACAAGGAACATAGAATTGAATGCCAGCCGTCCGTGAATATTCCCAAGTCCAGGGACAACTGCATATTTCCTGACCCACTGTATACTCTGAGCATGATACGATTGGGTGTCATAAAGTTTTATTTTTTGTACTACTGCAGCTAAAATAAACAGAAAGAGGAAGGTCAGAAAAGCCTTTTCCAGAAAGGTCAATCCTGAAATGATTTTGAAATGCGTTCTCAGACTTATGCTTATTTCTTTTCTGTTCAGAAATAGCAACAAGAAAGAGAGTAGGAATACAAAGACTAAAACCGGATAACCGAGCGGAATGAAGATTGAAAGATAACCAGTAATAGTTGAGAGTGTTAAGAATCCCAAGAAAAAACTTACATCTGGAGAAGAATTTCGGACAGAGTTATCTCCAGCGAAAATTCTGATTGCTTTGTCAATGGTAAAGCCGATTGTATAAAACACAACCAAAATCAGTATCCATAAAAGGAGAACACAAATCATAACCTAAGCCCTGAACAAACCATATTT
>JBBRTN010000502.1:0-1972 GCA_038244395.1 Ignavibacteria bacterium | reverse complement strand
TTAAATCAATGTCTAATCTTCGAAAGATTATTGAGGAAGATACCTATACTTCAGTTCATTCATATATTTTTTTTATAAAGTTAAATAACTATTTTGAAATTTAATATTCAATTTAAGAATGCTTAAGAAGTCCAAACGAATAGAAGATATTTATAAAGAGGTAAAGGAGTACGATCTGGTAATAACCAATGACGCACCTCTTGCTACAGCGTTAAATAAGCTGGTTGAAAAATCAAGGCTGGATTATTTTGCAATGACGCCGAGACAGATTGCTTCGAAGTTTGCCTTGCTTCATTTCAGCAGGATTTATACTGCAGCCGAACTGATTTTAGAAATTTCAAATAAATCAAAGAAGCCGCTGAAGCAGGTTCATCAGGCTCTGGAGAAAATATTTGAAGTATGGAATAATACAGGAGTACTGGAAAATTGTTTTCCGTATTTAAGCGGTGAAGAAAAAGAATTGATTAAATACCTGGAAGAGTACGGGACAGTCGAGCTGGCAATGGAGAAATTTGATGAAGAATTTTACGGGAAAAAGAAAATTGCAGTTGCCGGGATAGAGCTCTTTAATTTACTCGACAGGCAGATCCTTCCAAGGAAAAATATTTTTCCGGATGAAATAAATATTTTCACGGATGAAGAAAATAAAATTAACAAAACCTACCTTTTTAATTCTTCAAATGACCTGATCAATCAAACTATTTCACTCATTAATAAAGAGAATGAGAATGACATAGCTATAGTAATGAATACAGAATCGGAATATCTGGATGTCATAAAATCACGGTTAATGGAGAACGGGATTAATCTTCAGATAAAATCTTATCTTAGCGAAGACATACAGACGAGGAACATACTTTCGTTCATTGAATCGTCGTTCAGGATTTCCGATCTTCGTGTAAGTAATTTATCTTACTTTGAAAATCTGTTCGGTATAAATCTTGGATTTAAAAGCCGCCGGCATTATCTGCAGAATTTTGTCCAAAGAAATACTGCAGACAAGAGCCTCAGGGAAATAAATGAGATAATGACAGGAATAAGTTCGATCACTTACAAAAAACTATTTGAAACATTCAGAAAGAATTTTAAAATCAGAGTCAATCCTGAACTCGTAAAGCTTCTTAAAACGCTGGAGATTTTTGAATCCGAAATAAGCGCGGACAATTTCAATCTTATAAATTATTTCTTAAGATATATAGATGTCGAGCTCAGCCGGAACAGGGAAGGAGTGCTGTTTGTAAATGCGCTTAATGCGGCATTCATTGACAGGCAGGTTGTGATATTCGCCGGACCCGATGAGAGCTGGACGAAATTGAATCCCGATAAAGCCTATATTGACAAGTATGAAGAGGAAGAAAAAAACTTAAGGAAGTTTCAGATTCTTCTCTCTCAGGGCGGGCATAAATTAAATTTTGCATTAAACATAAAGAATAATCTCAAAGTAATCCCATGCTATTATTTTAACATACTGGAAGACAGAGGCATCAGAAGTTTCGAAGACGAATACTTTAAACCGGTGCAGGTGAAATTAAATAAAAACAAAAAAACATTCCTGCCTGAGAAGGAAAATTTAAATTTGCCGAAGCCCATTGATATAAATGATATAAATTCTATTTCCCAGTCTTCACTAAACAATTATGTCATCTGTCCAAAAAAATATTCTTACTCGCGGCTTATTCCTCAGGAAGAAGATTTTTATTTACTAAGGGGCACACTCCTTCACTGCTTTGCAGACTTTTATTTCAATCAGCCTGAATATACAAAAGAAAACTTCGAAGCAATACTTGTTTATATTCTTGATGCATTCAGGGGATTCGTAAAAGATACAAATGCCGATGCCGAAAAAACGCTTTTCAGAATCGGGATGGAATCAATTATAAAATTTATTGATGAAAAGAAATTTAAAAAGCTTCCGTTAAATGATTTGAAGGAATTGAATGATTTGAGTGATTCGAAGGATTTGAATGATACG
>JBBRTN010000501.1:0-1978 GCA_038244395.1 Ignavibacteria bacterium | reverse complement strand
GTGTGTTCCTCTGCCAGTCTAATCCATTCAGTGTATAGTATGTGCCATTGGTATTGTAAGCTACAAAATATTGACCCGGAACTCTTGGATTTTCCGAGATATGACACTCTGCAAAATCATTTCCTAAGAAAAAGTTATCATAATCATTGATGGTTATAATGGTTGCAGCGGGAGAAATAAAATTTGGTCCGCTGTTGTCTAAATATTGCTGCGGAATCCTGTCGTAATTCGGATCATCCCATTGAGCATGTACTGATACAGGTAAATTTGCATTCAGCAAAATCCCGGTAAATAAAATTGATAAATAAGTGAAGAATTTCTTCATTCTGATTGTCCCTTTCTTTATTTGAATTGAAATTTTTTGTTTTAGAAAAATAGAAAAATAAATTTTAAATTAAAACTTAATTTGCAGATTTAAAAGTTCTCTCCTTAATATCTCAAGCGCTCTCTGAGAGGCTCTCTGGATATTTCTTTCTCTGTTATCTCCGAATAAAAAATCCTTTGCATAAGTTTTTTCCTTATCTGAAAATCCTATCCATACAAGTCCGACCGGTTTTTCTTCCGAGCCTCCTGATGGTCCGGCAATCCCGGTTGTTGAAATTGCATAATCGGTTTGCATTAGCTCCCTTACTCCTTTTGCCATCTCCATCGCAGTCTCTTCGCTCACTGCGCCGTATTTTATTAAAGTGGCTTCACTCACTTTTAACAGACTTATTTTTTCTTTGTTTGAATATGAACAAATTCCTCCGGCATAATAATCCGAACTTCCTGCAATACTTACAATCTTCGATGAAATCATCCCTCCGGTACATGACTCGGCAACCGATAATGTCATTTTTCTTCTTCTTAAAATATCACCTATGACTTTTTCCAGCTCATCATCATTTATTCCGTAAACATATTCTCCCGCCTTTGCTATTATTTTATATTCAATTTCTTTTAATTTTTCACCAGCCTCATTTTCATTTTTCCCTGCAACATTTACCCGCAGTCGAACGCCTACAGATGAAGGGAGAAATGCCAATTTGCTTTCCCCTGTCAGCTCTTTAATGTCTCCCAGCATTTCACTCAAAGTTGATTCGCCGATTCCGGTTGTGAGAAACGTTTTCTGAAGAAGTATTTTTTTAATTTGTCCTGAAAATTTTTTCCGGAGCAACGGCAATATTTCGTTGTCAAACATTGGCTTCATTTCAAATGGTACTCCGGGCATTGCAATAAAAACTTTGTCATTTTTTTCCATCCAGATACCGGGAGCGGTTCCGTTTGCATTCCATATTACCTTTGACCCGTAAGGGACTAATGCCTGACCTGAGTTTACTTCCGGCATCCTTAAGTTCCTTGATGAAAAAATATTTTTCACGTGTTCCAAAACTTTTTCATCTGTAATTAATTTGTCACCGAAAAATTTAACCAGAGCCGGCTTTGTTATATCATCATGAGTAGGTCCGAGACCGCCTGTAATAATTGTCACATCATAGTTTATAAGAGAATCCTCAAACTCTGCGAGTAAAATATTTTCCTCATCTCCTATTGCAACTGTCTTTTCTGCCGGCAGTCCAGCAGCAAAAAGCTTATCACCGAGATAAGCAGCATTTGTATTTACAATTTGCCCGATTAATATTTCATCGCCGATTGATATTATTTTTGATCTCAGATTTTTAATGTTTGCGTTTTTTTAAAATTCACTATTCACTGTTTCAAAAAGGATTGTACCCGGTAAGCGAAATAATATGAGCAAGAATTCCCGCATATATTCCGGCAATGACATCGTCCATCATGACTCCGAATCCTGTTTTTAAATTATCGTAATACTTAGCCGGCTGTAATTTCAATATGTCAAACAATCTGAATGACAGGAAACAAATCAAAATATAAAACAGACTTAAATTTGCTCCGGGAAATAATATAAAAATTAATATTGTCAGCCACATTCCGACTGCCTCATCTATTACTATGACTGAAGGATCGCTCCCGTATC
>JBBRTN010000500.1:0-1980 GCA_038244395.1 Ignavibacteria bacterium | reverse complement strand
GTATTTGATAATCAGCTTTCTTTTGAAAGATCAAAGAAAAGTTTGATTAAATATATTCGGCGCAATTATTTAATCGTAAAATCCTTTAGTCAAATGACTCAAGAATTTCTCACGTCAATTGATCCATTGATTCCATTTGATCATAAAGATTCGGCGCAAATATTCTAAATCCTAAAATCCTTTAATCCAATGAATCCTAGTTCAGACGGTTCATCCATAATTAAAATTAGATTTAAATTTAATATTTAAATAAATATTATAGAAATTAACAATTTAAAAAACGGCGGTAAAAGCTTAATGGGTTTAGTAAAACGGCTTACGGATTATTATCAGCGCAGGCAAACTCTCAAGTATAAGTTATACAAATTTATAGAAAAAAATTCTAAGGTAACTGATGAATCTCCGGTTGTTATTGTATGGGAGCTGGGCGGATTCGGCGATTTGATGAAGAAGAACGCAATGCTTGCGGCTGCATTAAATATGAGAGGATACAAAACTCATTTTATAGTCTGCGATGGAACCCCGCAGGCTTGCATCCAGCGCGGGCTGGAGCAGGATGAAAAATTTGAAGACTGGGATAAGAGATGTCCAAATTGTCTGAGGATAATGAGATATACTGCAAGTCAGTACAGTTTGGAATACTCTTTGGTTGGAAACTATATCAGCGATGAAAAGAAAAATGAGTTCATGAAACTGTCTGAAGAGACCGGATTAAACGAATTATTTGAATACAACTATTTAGGAGTCGATGTGGGAATGCTTTCAATGAGTTCGCTCATAAGATATTATAAAGGATATATTATTGAAAAATCCGATGTGAAAAAAGAACATGAAATACTTCTTAGAAAATATTTTTATGCAGCGCTTGTAAATACTTTTACTGCAAATGAAGTCATTAATAAATTCAAGCCGGTAAGTATCTACTGCTCGCACGGAGTTTATGTGGATTACTCACCGGCGATACTTCTTGCTTACCTGAGAGGAATTAAGGCGCTGTGCTGGTCCAGCGGTTTTAAGGATTTCCTTCATTACTTTCACATACCTAAAAAGCCGAATAAGCTTGAGCTGAGAGGAATCACAGAGGGTGAATGGAAAAAGCGCGCAGCAATACCTTTGACCGAAGAAGAAAATAAAACTCTTGACACATACATACATAACAGATTTAACAAAGGTAATAAACGCGATTTTTTAAACCTGTCATTTCCGGAGCCACCGGAGGAACTGAAAAAAAAATTAGGATTCACGGATGATAAAAAAATAGTCTGCCTGTTTTGTCATGTAAGCTGGGACCTGACATTTGATTTGTCGACAATGATTTTTGACAATGCCAATCAGTGGCTTTCTGAATCGCTTAAAGTCATTTTTGAAATCAAGGATGTGAACTGGGTGATACGCGCTCATCCGGGAGAAGAAGTTTCGGGCAGCCTCTACACAACAGATGAATTTATTAAAGAAAATTTTAAAGACATTCCTGACAACGTAAGGATTTTAAAATCTGACTCGGATGTAAATTCACTGGGACTGTATAAACTTCTTGATGTAGGGATAACGCTGTTCGGGACAATGGGAGCCGAGCTCCCTATACTCGGAAAGCCGGTGATATCAGGCGGCGAGGCGCACTTTTGCAACAAGGGTTTTACAATTGATGCCAAATCGAAAGAAGAATATTTCAGTCTTTTAAGGAATATAAATAATATTCCTGCGATGACAGAGGAACAGATAAAGCTTGCAAGGCAATATGCTTATTCATACTTCATACAGAGACAGATTCCGATAAATGTAATAGACAAGACTCAGGGACATTTTGGAAATATTGACGTTAAGAAATTAAAAGATCTTCTTCCCGGAAATGATTTGATAATGGATGCAATATGTGATAGTATTTTAAGCGGAAAGGATGTAATACTCGATGACACAATGATTAAAAATGATTAAAAAATATATACTTCCATTATAATTTGAATGTATGTTAATCGCATC